>JAUXMQ010000085.1 GCA_030623125.1 Acidimicrobiia bacterium | reverse complement strand
TGTCGAGGGCCGATCTCCCGAATACACCGGGGAGTAGGACAGGCCGATGCCCCACGACTTCGAGCTTCCCCCCGAGTATGTGGAGCGTGCCATGTCTCGGCAGGGACGCGCCCATTCAGTCGAGAGACTGGTTGCTCCGTCCACAGCCCTTCTAGTTGTCGACATGCAGCGCTACTTCATGGAACCGCCCTTTGCCGGGGCCTGCCCGATGGCGCAGGAGGTCGTTCCCAATGTCAATCGGTTGGCGGAGGCCATTCGGGGTGCCGGCGGGTCGATCGTCTGGCTTCAGATGAAGGCGCCGCCTGAGAAGGGCGACTGGTCGGCGTTGCGCGACCGATTCTCCGCTGCTGCTGCCGAGGCACGTTGGGGGCAATTGGGCGTGGAGGGTCGTGGATTCGAACTCTGGCCCGATTTGGACGTCCATGGCACCGATCTGCGCATCGTCAAGAGCCGCTACTCCGCCTTCATCCCGGGATCATCGGAGCTCGATGAGATGCTGAGTAAGCGCAACATCGACACGCTTCTGATTGCCGGTGTTGCCACCAACGGGTGCTGTGAGTCGACGGCGCGCGATGCGATGATGCTCGACTACCGGGTGCTGATGGTCTCTGATGCCTGTGCCGCAGCGACCGATGGTGAGCACGCCGCCGCTCTGGGCAACTTCTATCTGTTCTTTGGCGATGTGCAGGCCACCGAGGAGATCGTTGGCCTCCTCGCCGGCTGACTCAGTCTGGCATCTCGTCGACAGGCCAGGGTTTGCCACCCAATCCCCAGTTCTTCGGGTTGTGACCTTCAACGATGACCCAGGTGTGCTCCCTGAGAGATTCGTGGGTCACATCAACCATGACGTCGGTCATCCCTTTGATCAGTGCGGCACTGACCTCGTCGTCGATTCGATAGTCGAATAGCTCGACTCTGATGAGTGGCATCGGGGTTCCTTTCCGCGTGTTCGATTCGTTCGCCACGATAGGCGTCTGGATCAGCTGGAGGGGAGCAACTCGATTTCGATTGGTGGTGCGTCGTTGGCAACTGCGCCGGTTTCAACAGCGTGCATCAGGGTGGTGCGAACGATGTGCTTCACCCGGGCGAAGTTGTCGATCTCGGTCGGTACCGGGCTGGGCTGACCGAGCATTGCGTACGCCGCCGCATTGCTGCCAATGGCTCGGTAGGAGTCGAGTGTGAGCACAGGCGCCATTCCGAAGAGTTCCAGGTTGTCGAGGGGTTCGAGATCGGCTCGATGGATTACCGCAGTTCCCTTCGACTGAATCCCAATCCCAATGTCGGCTCCCGACAGGACTGCGGCATCATGAGCGATGAATCCAACATCGGATGTTCTTCGGACCTGCACGAGGCGCGCCTCGGCGCCCCCACTGCGCACGCCTTCGACTATTGCTTCGATGACCTGGCGATGGCCGAGGCCACCGATGGTGTGCCGAAGTGAGCCGAGAAATGCCGGACCGATGGCGACAACCACCTCGGCGACGTCATGGCGAACACGGGCCTCGCCGACGACGTCAAACCGGAACTGGCCATCGGTGTTCTCGACACCTGCTGCGGCAGTGCTGGTCTGTACATGGGGAAGCGCCTGGAGGCGGTCCCAGCGATCACCGGTCAACCGGTGCCCGGAACCGGGGCCGCTGTAGTCGTTGGGATGATTGATGGCGGACTCGACCTCTCCGTCCTCACCAACCACGGCCGATGTCTGCAGGTAGTCCGCACTGACCCGCAGGCGCTGCATTGCGAGGACTGCTTCGGCTACGTCCGAGAATCCGGAGCGATCGAGGGCGCGGGCGACATCAACGCCGCTCACCCGTTTACTGAACACGGTGTCGGCAGCTTCGACGTCGGCGGCTCGATCCCGATCCGGAATGTCCCGGCTCGAATAGGCGGTGACGGCTGCTTCGACTTCTTCGTCGGACACCTGGGGGAAGCCGAACTCTTCGAAGACACCTTGAATGGCTCGAGCCGCCTTGCGACGTATCTTCAAGGCGTCCTCCTCTGAAAGCGGCTGGATGCCACCGTCGACCTGCCAGTCACGTTGGATCGTCGTCCACTCGTCCAGGTCGTCCGAGTCGAAATTGCCACCGCCGAACATGTTGTCGTACTTGGGCATCACGCTGTATCCGGATGTGACGAAGTCTGTGCCAGGCAGGAACTGGCCCATGAGCTTTGCCGTCTTGCGAATCGAGGAATGGGACGCGATGGCATCGTTGCCCGAGGCGACTTCGAGGTCGAGCCAGGCGGCGATGAGATTTTCGGCGAGGATGCTCTTGGTGCCGCCCGGCAGAGCAAGTGGCAATGCCACCGTCGAGACGCCTCCGTTCTGGGCGCCTTGGGAGCCGGCCGCCCGGATCAGACTGAGACATCGGGATTCGAGGTACAACATCGACTTACCCTCCGAGTAACCCATCAAGGCCTCCGATCCGCTCCCGGAGGTGAATCGGATCTTCACCCCTCGTGAGGCGTAGGCGGAGGCGAGGAAGGCTTTCGACCACGGTGTGTCGTCGCCGTCGACGAAACAGGCGTCGGTCCCATACACCGAGAGAGTCTCGGCGTAGGTAGTGAGGCCCTGGATGCCGAGTTGCAGGCTCCGACGCTCCTCAACAGCGCATTGCGTGAGGACGCCCGGCCGGCCGGTCTGTGACCCCACCAGGATCGAGATTGCGTTGAGAGGGGCATACCGGGACACTCCAACCGTCGTCTCGATCTCGGCAAAACCCCTTGCCGCCGCCTCCGCGGCATCTGCGGCGAGGAGGGCGGGGTTCTCCTTGCGATTCGTGACATGTGCTTGATTGCGAGGCCGTTTTCGAGCGCGCAATTTCTTCATTGCGAACATCATCTCGACCGGGTCGAGTGTGGACATGACGGCTGTCAATTTGGCCGGGGTTAGGCCTCTGGACAATCTGACCAGCTCATCGCGGGAGACGTTGACGTCTACGAGCATTCGCGCCAACTCTTCGTCCGCTAGTGGCATGGCGGTTTGGGCAATCTCGAGGTCGAGGCCATGGGCAACCACAAACCGGTCGATGAGGTCGAAATCGTTGGAAGCCTTGCTATCGAGCTCGATGACGATTCCGTCGTCGATGACGAGTGACGGTGTCGGGTCGTTGGGGCTTTTCATCGCCACCAGTCCCAACGAGGGATCAGGGGAGATGAGCGATTCCAGCCTCAAGGCGCGCGCCAATCTTTCTGCGGCCCTCGTCTTGGCGGTCATTTGATAAGACCCCGTGCGATTGAGACCTCTAGGGCCTCGCGCACAAATGCGGCAACAGCGGGTGCGTCATACGTTTCCTCGAGTGTCTGAGCCCATTCTTCGAGGGCGGCAGCGTTGGACCTTCCGGGCCGGAGAGCGGTGTAGACGGCGAGGATGACATCGTCAGGCACCCGGGTCAGCTCGGCCGCCCGCCGCAGATTCTCGGCAAGCTGATGTCGATTGACTGCCTCTGCGATGTCGGCCTGCATCCGCAGGGTTTCTGCTGTTGCCCGAACATCCTCCCCAGCGATCACGCCTGCCCTCAGCTGCTCGAGGTTGAGATCATCGAGAGACATCCCGGATGGGGTTGAGATCAGATCGGGGCGACGTGTCCCCAGTGGATAGTCGGTGTCGGGGTCGAGTCCGGTCATATCGCTGGAGTGTATGCGGGCGTTTCCTGGCAGCGGTCGCTGTGGTTTCGCCGCTTGGAGGCTGATTGATCGGTGAGGGGCTTGGGCCGGCTGAAGGGCCCTGGTTCATTGGTAAACTCGGGAAGTGACCACTATCGAAACATCGTCTGCTCTAGACCTGTTGGAGGATCGAGAGCTCTTGCGGGAGCTTGCGTTTGTGAACGGCGAGTGGGTGGGTGCCGACGACGGGGGAACCTTCGAGGTCCGCGACCCAGCATCGGGACGGGTCTTGGCGGAAGTGCCTGTTTTCGGTGCGACAGAAACGACACGTGCGCTCGACGCGGCGGGAGCGGCCTTTGAGACATGGGGCACGACCCTGGCTAAAGAGCGGGCCGCAATCTTGAGACGTTGGGCCGACCTGATGCGTGATAACTCCGAAGACCTGTCTTTGATCCTCACCGCCGAGCAAGGCAAGCCACTCTCCGAGTCGCGAGGGGAGGTCGAGTACGCAGCGTCCTTCCTCGAGTGGTTCGGTGAGGAGGCAAAGCGAGTCTACGGGGATGTGATACCCACGCCGATGGAGGGTCGGCGCATCGTTGTGTTCAAAGAGCCGCTGGGCGTCACCGGCGGGATTACCCCGTGGAACTTCCCTTCAGCGATGGTGACGCGCAAGTGTGCTCCCGCGGTCGCTGCGGGAAACACCATGGTCCTCAAGCCTGCCGAGCAGACCCCTCTGTCTGCTCTGGCCGTGTGCGTGCTCGCCGAGCGGGCGGGTCTTCCGCCAGGGGTTCTGAATGTCGTGACAACTCCGGCCGAAAAGGCACAAGAGGTCGGCGAGACCATGACATCTGACCCACGACTTCGGATGCTGGGTTTCACCGGTTCGACCGAGGTGGGCAAGCTTCTCATGAAACAATGCGCCGACACTGTCACCAAGGTCTCCCTCGAGCTTGGAGGCAATGCGCCGTTCATCGTGTTCGAGGATGCGGATCTCGAGTTGGCCCTTGGCGCCATGCAGTCGTGCAAGTATCGGAACTCAGGCCAAACCTGCATTTCGGCCAACCGAATCCTTGTCCAGGAGAGTGTCCACGATGAGTTTGTGGCAATGCTCACCGACTACGCAGCCGGCCTGGTCGTGGGTTCTGGCACCGAGGAGGGCTCCCAGATCGGGCCACTCATCGATCAGCAAGGCCTTGACAAGGTAGAACGGCACATCGCAAATGCTCTCGAATCGGGTGCCGAGATCGTCGTCGGGGGCTCACCCCATGACAGGGGAGGGCTCTTCTTCCAGCCGACCGTGCTTACCGGCGTATCACCTGAGATGGACATGTCATGCGAAGAGACCTTCGGACCAGTTGCAGGGATCATCCCCTTTCGCACCGAGGAAGAAGCAATAGCCATCGCCAACGACACGCCATACGGCCTCTGCGCCTATTTCTTCACCAAGGACCTGGCGCGAGCGTGGCGAGTGGGTGAGGCTCTCGAAGCTGGCATTGTGGGTTTGAACACCGGATTTGTATCCACCGAAGTGGCGCCTTTCGGCGGGGTCAAGCAGTCTGGGATCGGTAGAGAAGGATCGAAGTACGGGATCGAGGAGTGGGTGGACACCAAGTACTTCACCTTCGCCGGGCTCTAGATGGAGGTGATCGATGATTATCGAGCAACGTGACTATCACGTGTACACCGGGAAACTGAATGAACTGATCGAGCACTACGCGCAAGAGGGCATAGAGATCCAGAAGGAGGTTCTCGGTGACTTGATCGGCTGGTTCACCACCGACATGGGTGAGCTTTCGACCGTCGTCAGCATGTGGCGGTACTCGAATTTCGCCGACCGTGAGGAGCGTCGAGCGGCCTTGAAGGCAGATCCACGATGGCCAGGGTTCATGGCCAAGATCCAACCCCTGATTCACACCCAGAGAAATCGGATCCTGATTCCGACTAGCTTCTCGCCATTGCAATGACACTTCAAGACAAAGTTGCAATCGTGACCGGTGGCGCACAGGGGATCGGTCGTGCCATTGCTGACGGGTTGGCCGCGGAGGGCGCCCGTATCGTGATCGCCGACATTCACAACGCCGCGGAAGCGGCCGCCGCGTACGAGGGTGGCCTCGGTCTTACCGTTGACGTGTCGTCTCCGGAGCAAGTCGATGACATGGTCGCCGAGGTTATCCGCGAGTGTGGGGGAGTCGACATCTTGGTGAACAACGCCGGGATTTACGCCTCGCTCGAGATGAGGCCTTTCGATCGAATCCCCGTGGACGAGTGGCGTCAGGTCATGGATGTCAACGTTCTCAGCATGTTTCTCACCTGCCGTGCGGTTGTGCCCCACATGCGAGAGAAG
>JAUXMQ010000261.1 GCA_030623125.1 Acidimicrobiia bacterium | reverse complement strand
GGAAAAGGCGCAGTCATGAAGATGGGTGAGTCGGCGCAACGGCGAATTGACGTGATCCCCACCGGAGCACTGTCACTGGATCTTGCCCTGGGAATCGGTGGCGTGCCTCGCGGGCGCATCATCGAGGTCTACGGCCCGGAGAGTTCGGGCAAAACCACCGTTGGGCTGCACATAATCGCCGAAGCGCAACGCAATGGAGGCATCGCCGCCTTCATCGACGCCGAGCATGCCCTCGACCCGATCTATGCCAAGGCGATCGGTGTCGACGTCGACGAATTGCTGATCTCTCAGCCGGATACGGGTGAGCAGGCGTTGGAGATCACCGACATGCTGATCCGCTCCGGTGCTCTCGACGTCATCGTCATCGACTCGGTTGCCGCATTGGTGCCACGCGCCGAGATCGAGGGAGAGATGGGAGACACCCATGTCGGTCTCCAGGCCCGTTTGATGTCACAGGCCCTTCGCAAGCTGGCCGGAACACTGTCAAAGTCCCGGACGACGGCGGTCTTCATCAACCAGCTCCGGGAGAAGATAGGAATCGTCTATGGCTCACCTGAGGTAACTCCTGGGGGGCGCGCCTTGAAGTTCTACTCCTCCATGCGGCTCGACATCCGTCGTATCGAAGCAATCAAGGACGGCACCGATAACGTCGGCAACCGGGTGCGTGTCAAGGTCGCCAAGAACAAGATGGCTCCGCCGTTCAGACTGGCCGAGTTCGACATCATGTTCGGAGAGGGCATTTCCAGAGAGGGAAGTCTTCTCGATGTCGCCGTTGACTCCGGTGTCGTCAAGAAAAGTGGCGCCTGGTTCACTTTCGATCAGGATCAGCTTGGTCAAGGACGTCAGAACTCCAAGCGATTCCTCAGGGAGAACCCCGAGATCGCCATGCAACTCCAGGCGAAGACCTTCGAGGCGCTGGGGCTCACCGACGAAGAGTCCGAGTCGGAGGACACCCAAGAAGAGGCCCCCGCAAGCGAGGAGTGATCGGGCCACTGTGTGATTTCGCGATCTTTGCTATTTCGCGACCGGAGTTGAGCGAGTAGCATCGATCACCGACACACGAAGAACATTGATTTGAACCGCCGGAACCTAGACGACAGTTACAGGAGGAGCGACAGAAGAAAAGGGTGAACTGATCCCGCATCTTTGAATTGCTCCATTTCGTGTGCCGAGCCTCGTGGCTCGGCCACGCTTGTCTTATAGGTCCCGGAAGAAGGGACCACGAACATGAATACCGTGGCGATAGGACTGACGGTCCTCGGAGTCGCTCTCGGTCTTGGCTTCGGGTATCTGCTTGCCAGGCTTTCCGTCACTCGTCGCCGTGAGCGCGACGGTGTTTCCGCCGAGGACATGGTTACGGCGGCACGATCCGACGCTCAGAGAATCCTCACTACAGCCGAAGAGGAGGGAAGGGCCAAGGCAGAGACGTACCGGGAGCGCGAGGAGGCCGACCTGGCCCACCGCAAGGTGGAGATGGCCAGTCTCGAGTCTCGACTCGCCCAGCGTGAGGAGACTCTCGAACAGCGCGCCTCCAACCTCGCCCAGCGCGAGAAGATGCTCATCTCCCGTGAGGAAGAGTTGACGGACTCGCGTGGCGACCTGGAGAGACTGAAGGAGGAGGCCAGATTCCGACTGGAGCAGGTTTCTGGCATCGACGTGAAGGCGGCGAAGTCTGAGATGCTCTCCCAGGTGGAGGATGAAGCGAGACGGGAGGCGATGATCGTCGTCCGGGATCTCGAGGTAAAGGCGAGGGAGGAGGCCGACCGCAGGGCTCGCCGCATTCTCGCCACGGCTATCCAACGGCTCGCCTCCGAGGTGGTCAGCGAGTCGACGGTCTCGGTCGTTGAGCTTCCTTCTGACGAGATGAAGGGGCGAATCATCGGTCGAGACGGACGAAACATTCGTCACCTGGAATCAGTGACGGGCACCAATCTGATTGTGGACGACACACCTGAGGCCGTCTCTGTCAGTTCTTTCGATCCGGTTCGCCGGGAGGTTGCCCGGATCACAGTCGAGCGTCTCGTTGCCGATGGGCGCATCCATCCCGCTTCGATCGAGGAGGCATTCGAGAAAGCCAAGGACGAGGTTGAGCAAAGCATTCGCGATGCGGGTGAATGGGCGCTTGTCGAGGTCGGCGTTTCGCGTCTGCACCCCGAGTTGGTGATTTTGATGGGCCGGCTCAAGTATCGGACGTCGTATGGGCAAAATGTGCTGAATCACCTGGTGGAGACTGCGCACTTGGCCTCGATGCTCGCTTCCGAACTCGGCATCGATCCGGGTCCGGTGAAACGGGCGGCGCTGCTGCACGACATCGGCAAGGCGGTGACCCACGAGGTTGAAGGCTCACATGCGCTTATCGGCGCCGAGATTGCTCGCCGTTTCGATGAGGACCCAGAGGTGGTGCACGGGATCGAAGCCCACCACAACGAGGTGGAACCGAAGACGGTGCTGGCAGTGATCGTTCAAGCAGCTGATGCCGTCTCGGCAGCGCGGCCAGGTGCTCGAAGAGAGACGCTCGAGGGCTACGTCAAGCGTCTCGAGAAACTGGAGGGTATCGCACTCGAATTTGACGGTGTCGATGAGGTCTTC
>JAUXMQ010000102.1 GCA_030623125.1 Acidimicrobiia bacterium | reverse complement strand
GTCCCGATAGAGACCTATGTCGAGCTCGCCGATGGGGACAACGCAATTCTCGAATTCGCCGATCGTGTCTGCCAACTCCCGGGCAAGGTGCACCCCACGGGTGTGAACACCAATGATGGCTATCTCGTCGGCGCCGCGATGAGTCTCCAGAATCTCATGGGAGATACGGCGAAGCGCCCGATGGATATCTTCACCCGTCATCACCTGTGGCATGCGTGAGTCTCAGGCCGCAATGGGGAGTTCCCCATGGTTTTCCTTTCCGGTCTCGCAGGACCGTCCTTAAAGGTCAGAGGCGAGAATAACCCCCGGAGGAGACCCCCGTCCAGTCATGAGGCTCACACTCTCTTCCTACGTCATGGGGTTTCGTCGGTCCTCGGCTTCAGAGTGCGACGGCCCGAAATCGGAAACGATCCTCGACCGGGTCAACGGACACGTCGCTGAATCCCGCTGCGGTCAAGCGCTCAGGGAAGTTTTGTGGATCCACGGGGTTGTGAACATCGAAGACATGGAACATCCGGAAACCGAGACTTGTACGACTGTCACTCCCCGCCAGCACACCATCCGGCCACAAAACGCGGCGCGACTCGGTGAGCACCCGGTCCTGGGCTTCGCGAGTGGGCACGTGATGCAGCATGGTGCAGCACAGCACCGTGCCGAACGAGGCGTTCGAAAAGGGCATGGCGGCAGCGTCTCCAACCTCCACCCTCACCTGAGTCCCGTAGCGCCGCCGAAGACCCTCGGCTGCTTCTGGCTCGATCTCCAGTGTCGTGAGGTCGGCGACTCCCAATCGCACGAGAGCCTCGGTGACCAGACCGGGACCCGGCCCGATCTCAAGTACCGGTCCATCGAGTTCCACATCTTCGAGAACCCACGGCAGTGTCTGCCCGACCATTTCTTCACGCCATTTCTCCGAGACGCAGTAGCGCTGGTGGAGCCAGTTCACGCCGAGGACTATACGACCGCCACCCACCCTTGAGCCACAACTGTTTCCTGTCCCATCGGGGAGGATCCGACTGAGGACCGAGGGCCGTTCGGCGCAGGCAAGCTCCTTGGTCCCGATCCACGTAATCAACCGGGGGTCTGGACGACCCGTTATCTGGTCAAAGCCCTCCAGCCGGCTGAGGACCTCGGATCCGAGAGCCGGCGGAAGAGGCAGCCCGCTGAGTCCCTGCTGGATGCGAAGACGATGCCTTCAATGCCACGCTCGTTCTCAAGTACGTCTGAACGTCAAGATGTTGCGTTTCATTCGCCACGAACGGACTTGGCCAGGGTTGCCAGCACACCGTTGACGAAAGAGCCAGACTTCTCGGTCGAATAGACCTGGGCCAGACGAACGGCCTCTGAGACAATGACCGCCGTCGAGGGCTCTGGTGCGCTCTGCAGTTCGAAGAGCCCCAGCCGGATGATGTTTCGGTCGACCAGAGGCATCCTGGCGACACTCCAGTGCTCGGCCACCGATTCGATCTGGGCATCCAGATCATCCAGGCTCTCAACCACGCCCTTGACAAGCCGGCCGGCTCTGCCCTCTGGATCTTCAGCCATCTCGCCACGGGTCTCATATTCATAGAGATACTCGAGGGCCAGGTCTCTGGCTTCGATCACCACCGGCACACCCAGAACACCGGCTACTGCGATGGCAAGCTTGGCCTCGAGAGGATCGTCGGGTCCTGCGGGCTCGTTGCGAGCGGTGAGCACGGCCTGAACGTCACTGGCTTCTTTGTTGATTGCATCGGCGAGATCTCTCGCCGATATGCGAGCGGGGATCATGATCGACTCTGAGTCTTTTATCATGCCCGTGTCAGGTACTCCCCGCTCCTTGTGTCGACTTTCACCCTCTCGCCTTGTTCGACAAAGAGAGGCACCTGCACGGTGATTCCTGTCTCGAGCGTGACCGTCTTCGTTGCACCCGTCCGGGTGTCACCCTTTGCCCCGGGCTCGGCGTAGGTCACCTCGAGCTCGACCGAGGCCGGCATGTTCACTCCGATAGCTGTCCCCTTGTACATGCTCAGACTGACGGTCATCCCATCGACGAGGTATCTGGCGGCCCCTCCGACATCATCGGGTTGCAGCACGATTTGTCCGTAGTCAGAGAGATTCATGAAGTGGTACCCGAGATCGTCTGAATAGAGGTACTGGTGCTCGCTTCGATCGATGATCGCCTGCTGGACGTTCTCGTCGGCCCTGAATGTGCGATCGATGACCTGGCCAGTGTCTAGCTTCTTGAGCTTCATCCGGACGAAAGCCTTGCCCTTTCCGGGTTTGACGTGCTGATACTCGACAATCGAGAAGAGACCGTCGTGGAGTTCCATGGCCATACCGGGTCTGACATCGTTTGTGCTGATCATTTGCGCTTCCTGAGGTTCGGCGTCGCGGACGGTACCCGGCTCAAAGCCCTACGGTCGCCATGCCGAGTTCGACGTCGCTCTGCTCGACGTGGCTGAGCACCGGATCTTCGACTTCGCGAAGCAGGACCATTCGAAGACCCTCCCCGTCACGCTTCTTGTCGTGCCCTATCAGGTCCAGCACCCGAGCAGGGTCGAGACCGTCCACAGAGGTTGGAAGACCCAGACGTTCAATCGTCGAGACAACCATCTCCAACCCATCAAAACCGTGATTCTTCTCGGAGATGTACGAGGCGGCGATCATCCCCAAACCCACACTCTCACCATGCGACAGGGTTGACGCGTACTCAATGGCGTGTCCGATCGTGTGGCCATAGTTCAGATAGGCGCGCTCTCCATCTTCTCTCTCGTCACGGGTGACGATGCCCGCCTTTACCCTGATGGCGCGTCGCACCACGTCGTCGAGGGGAGCGCTGACACCCTGGGACACGAGCAAGGAACACAATTCTGAGTCTCCAACCAAACCGGTCTTGAACGCCTCGGCGAAACCCTCCCTCAATAGAGCTGCCGGCAGCGCCTCCATCACATCGGTGTCCACAACCACCAGTCTCGGATGCCAGATGACACCGACCAGGTTCTTGCCGCCCAAGTTCACACCGCTCTTCCCGCCTATGGAGGCATCGACGGCGCCAAGCAACGTTGTTGGTATGTGGACCACTTCCACCCCGCGCATCCAAGTGCCGGCGACAAAGCCGGCCAGGTCGGTGACCGTTCCCCCACCGACTCCAATCACGGTGTCACCACGGGACAACCCGAACTTCGCGAAAGCCTCATATACGGACTCGGCCACACTCAACGTCTTGGCGTCCTCGCGATCGGGAAGACCGATGACCTTTGCGAGCAGATCCTCGGATCTCAGCGAAGCGGCGATCTCAAGAGCCTTCGGGGTGACGGCAGGCTGGGTGAGAATGGCAACACGACGGCGATCAGGACGTGTCGGAAGCAGAGGCGTGGGCATCCCCCTCCCGATGACCACTTCGGTGACTCCCGCGACACTCAGGTCTTCCATATGTCCTCGATCTCCCTCGCCACAACCGCGACATCGATGGAATCGGTCGAGATTCGATGGGTGGCGACCTCGGTGTACAATGACGAGCGCTGCTCAGCCAACTCGGAAAGGCACTCGAGGGTCCTGTCCTGCGAAGACACCAGTCCCGGACGATCCACAGTTGAAGCAAGACGTAGTTCGAGAACCGTCGGTGAAGCCTCGAGCCAGACAACCTTTTCAGATTCGGTCAGAATGCGCCGGTTCTCCGCGTCGAGCACCACACCGCCACCAGTGGCGACGATCCCCTCACTTCCGGCCAGGCTCACCAGAGCCACTTTCTCCATGTCACGAAAGGCAGCCTCGCCAAGTGAGCCCCACAGTTGGGCAACCGAGCAACCCATGCGCTCCACCACCGCTTGGTCGGTGTCCCTAAAGGGCACCGACAGATGAGAAGCGGCCATCTTGCCGGCAGTGGTCTTGCCCGATCCCATCATTCCAACCAGCCACAGAGTCATCTCGATGTTCGCAGGTGAACACTTGCCCGATGCCTGGTAACCGCGGCGGCAAACTCGGTAACGGTGTCACCTCCGAACTTGCGCTGGAACTCCGCGGCAAGGGAGAACGCCACCATCTGCTCTCCGACGACACCCGCAGCAGGCACAGCACACACATCGGACCGCTCACGCACTGCCTGTGCCGGTTCCCCAGTCGTCATGTCGATGGTTCTCAATGGCTGCATGAGGGTCGAAATGGGCTTCATGGCGCCCCGCACCCGGATGACCTCGCCATTGCTGATGCCGCCCTCCACTCCCCCGGCGCGATTTGTTTCGCGCCCGAGCCTCCCATCGACTTGCATGATCTCGTCGTGCGCCTTCGACCCCCGCAGGCCTGCCACTGCAAAACCGTCGCCCACCTCCACCCCCTTGATAGCCGGGATCGACATCAGCGCAGCCGCGAGGATTCCGTCGAGTCTTCGGTCGTAGTGGACGTGGGATCCGATGCCCACAGGCACATCGTATGCCAGCACCTCAAACACTCCTCCGAGCGTATCTCGATCGTTGCGGGCCTGATCAATGGCTTCGATCATGCGTTCCGAACCATGTTGGTCGAAACAACGAACCTCGCTGGCATCGATCTTCGCCCCATCTTCGGGACCTGGGATCGGTCCGTCACTTTGCACCGGACCGATCGAGACCACATGGCTGATCACGGTCACGCCAACCACGTTGAGCAGGCTTTTAGCCAACACCCCGGCGATGGTGCGCGCCGCAGTCTCCCGTGCCGAGGCCCTTTCCAGGATATCGCGGGCATCTTGGGTGTCGTACTTGATCATTCCCGCAAGGTCGGCGTGACCGGGACGAGGACGGGTGATCTCCTTGCCGGCCTCGCCGGGTTCGGGGCTCATCACCTCACTCCACTTGGACCACTCCGAGTTCCGGATGAGAACCGAGACTGGCGAGCCGAGGGTCTCGCCGTGCCGGATGCCTCCGAGAATCTCGAGGTCGTCGGTTTCGATAGCCATCCGCTTTCCACGGCCGTATCCGTGTCGGCGGCGTCCCAACTCAAGGGCAAAATCATCGTGGGTGATCGACAAACCCTTGGGGAGACCTTCGACGACCGCGACCAGGCCAGGTCCATGAGACTCGCCGGCTGTGAGAAATCTGAGCATCAAGGAATGCTAGGACCAGACTCCTAGGTCGGTATCGGGAAAGCGCCGATCCCGGCCAAAACTATGGCCAGCCAGACACCGATGATCATCGGTGGTCCGTAGGGCAACTCGGTCTTCATCTTCGCCGCTCCAAAAGCCATCATCCCGATGGCGATGGCCCCGCCGATCACCGCTGTGGCAAAGACCGCCCAGCCAAGCGTTCCCCAAGAGACGTAGGCTGCGAACAGACCAAGTTGAGGAGCAAGCTTCACGTCGCCCGCGCCAAAACCGCGTCCCCGAACCAGAAGCCAGAGAGCGGTGGCGCCGGCGAAATAGGCCGCCGCTCCGGCCAGGCCTCGCCATAGGGAGT
>JAUXMQ010000076.1 GCA_030623125.1 Acidimicrobiia bacterium | reverse complement strand
GAGAAGGATCGGGGTTTCCACCTCGACGAACCCGCGCCGGTAGAACTGGTCACGTAGCTCTGACACGATCTTCGACCTGGCGATCGCCACTTTTCGCGCCTCTGGATTGACCATCAGATCCAGGTACCGGCGACGACTCCGTAATTCGACATCAGCCAGCCCGTGCCACTTGTCCGGGAGGGGTCGCAGCGACTTCTGGAGCAGTGCCAGCTCATCGGCCTGCACACTCAACTCCCCTCGTTTGGTGGTCATCACCAGACCACTCACCCCGATCCAGTCGCCGAGGTCCAGCGTCGCGAACTCGTCCACGAGATCTTGGCCGGCCGTCTTCCGGTCGACGAACAACTGAATGGTCCCACTCACATCCTGGAGGGTGCCGAACTGAAGCTTCCCGAACGATCGATGGAGCATCAGTCTCCCGGCCACCGACACCCGCTCATCAGTCACGACCGCCGGTTTCAGATTGCTGAAACGGGAGTGGAGGTCGGCGGCGAGGTCGGTTCGGTCAAAGCGGCGTGGATACCCACCGCTGGAGAGCACGGTCTCGTGTTTGTCGCGCCGACCCTCGATCAGTTGATCTTCTGTTGTGTCGTGGTGCTCATTCATCGTGCGCGATGAATGATGGCACCGTGGCTCTACTCCTCGGGGAGTTGGGACGGAGTTATCACAGGCCACTGTGAGTCAAGAGCGGCCTTCTCATCGCGGTAGTCGTCTCGCCGCTTCCAGAACTTCGTCTTCCATAGCTTGAATCGGCGTTTCTCCGGATCATGGTGTTGAACGTCACCGTTTTCCGGCTTGCGGGTGCGCTTCGCCTCGGGAAGCACGACATCATCGAGGTCGTCTGCCATGTGCAGCATCTGATTGGTGGTGTGACGCGCCGTTCGGTGCTGCTGTCTGCGCTCGTCGCGCGAAGGACGACTCTCGTCGTATCCTGGAATTTCCTGGCGATGCTCTCGCGACCGTTTTGCCATTTATCGGTTCCTCCTGTCGTGAACAGATGTTCTCACTATGTCAGAGGAACCAACGGCGGGCCGCGGCCAGTCACCATTCTTCGAATCTAGCACGGCCCGTCGGCTGTTGGATAGAGGCGAAAGTCAAATCAGGAACGGGATCAAACGACGGGTGACCCGGTCCCGGTACGCGCGATACTCCGAATATCGGATACGAAGTGTGCGCTCCTCGTACTCGGATTTCAGATAGAAGAACGGCAGCAAGGCCAGGCTGAGAAACACGCCACTGAGACTGTCGACAATCATGGCCGCTCCCAGGATGAACAATGTGACGCCGCCATAGATCGGGTGTCTCGCCAGCGCATAGGGACCGGTCTCGATCAACACCGCATCCGAGCGAGGTTCCGGAAGAGCGCTGAGACCAGGCCCGAGACGCCGCGAGGAGATAAAAGCGAGAGCACCTCCGATGACCGCCACCATCGCTCCGACGAGACGGGTGACGTCCACGGCGCCTTCAGGCAGTGTCCCGTCGGAGGCCATGGCGACAGCAATCCCTAGAAACCAGACGAATTGAAGCCCAACAAACAGCCTGCCCAACCAGGGTCGGTGATCCTCGCTCCAAACACGGGCCAAACGGTCCACCCCCTGGCTGTCGACCGTCCTCAGGGCCTCGGAAGCGGGAGTATCGGGCGCCACCCGGGCTTGCGGCCACACCTCGGCGAGAGGGCGAAGCACAAACTCGCGCTCAGCCGCCCTTGGGTGTGGGATATCGAGGGCCTCCTCAGAGACCAAATCCCCGTCGGAGGAGACGATGTCGAGGTCAAGCGTTCTCGGACCCCAGCGAGTCCTTCTCACCCGACCGGTTTGGTTCTCGATTTCTTGAAGCCGAACCAATAAGACGAGAGGGTCGAGATCGGATTCGACAACGACGACTGCATTCAGGAACGGATCTTGTGCCGGACCGCCCACAGGGGCCGACTCATACAGGCTGGAAACGGCGCCGACCCAACCGAGCTCGCCAAGACCCTCGAATGCGAAACGCAGATGGGCGAGGCGATCACCGAGATTGGAGCCGAGTCCAATGGCGTACCGGGTCACCGGCTTCTGTCAATGGTCACCGACACATCGTCGACAGCAGCATCGATCGGCGCCTCTGGCTTGTGAATCGTGACCCGGGCCCTCAGTACCCCTTGGTGGGCAAGGATTGTCTCGGCAACCCGAGTTGCCACCCTTTCGATCAGGGTGTGAGACTCTCCTCCGACAACCTCTCTGACCTCGTTCGCCATCACCCCATAATCAACGGTGTCCGCCAACGAGTCTGAGTTGCCGGGCCCGGTGAGATCGAGAAACACCGTCAAGTCGATTCGGAAGACCTGGGCACGCTCCTGCTCAGACTCGAGGACCCCGTGCTTGGCATAAACCTCGATTCCGGTGAGGTCTATCCGATCTGTCACGAAGCGACGGCGGGAATGAGGGATCGGCCCTCGGGACCGAGCGCTCGACCCAGAATCTCCTGAATCACGGCGAGGGCGAGAATCGGATCGCTCACAAGCTCCGAGGACACGAGATAACCGCCGAGCAAACCACCCATGGTGTCGTCGATGACCTCTCGATGAACGAGCACCCTGGCGTGACCGCGATCGAGAGCTTTGTCGAGAGTGGCGAAGAATCTCGCTACATCGTCGTCCTCGATTGGGGTGCTGACGGGAACGGAGTAGGTGGCGATCCCCGCCTGACGATAAGCAGCCAGATTCTGGTTGCCGGGAAGCATTGAGACGATCGTGTTGACATTGGCCTCTTCCACCAGCCAGGCGATCTCTTCCTCGCGCCGCACCCTTCGATGTTGGAATCCGGATCCACCAACACGATCTGACACGGCAAGACGATCATTGATGACCCAGGTGAAACCCCGGGGCTTTAGCCCTGTGACCATTCGTCCCATTACTGAGCCGCCACGATAGCGGCAGCCAGGGCCAGTGCCTGCTTCGAACCGGCAACATCGTGGACGCGAAAAACCCTGGCGCCGTTCAAGAAACCGACCGTCGTGATAACCGCAGTCGCCAGGTCTCGATCTACCGGAGAGCTTGCTCCGGTGATCGTCCCCAGGAACCTCTTGCGGGAGGCTCCCAAGACGACAGGTGCGTGCCGCGTCAGCGTCTCCAGGCCATTGATCAGCGATAGGTTGTGATCCGCCGTCTTGCCGAACCCGATCCCCGGATCAATCACAATCGATGAAGGGTCGACGCCCGCTGCGGTCACCAACTCCATTCTTTGGACGAGAAACTCCTCGACCTCCGCGATCACGTCGTCATATGTCGGATCGAGATGCATGTCCTCCGGCGTCCCCATCATGTGCATCAACACGACGCCGCACCCCACTTCGGCCACCAACTCAGCCATGCCCGGTTGACGACAGGCCGTTACGTCGTTGAGGATTTCGGCACCACGGGAAAAGGCTGATTCGGCCACCACCGGCTTTGAGGTATCGATACTCACCGTGACACCTTCACCGGATAGCCCCTCGACCACCGGGAGAACACGATCCAACTCCACCTGTTCGTGGACGGGCTCTGAGCCTGGCCGGGTTGACTCGCCGCCGACATCGATGATTTCTGCGCCCTGATGCACCATGGCCAGCCCGTGTTCGACAGCCTCCTCGGGGTCCAGGTGCAAGCCGCCGTCTGAGAACGAGTCCGGTGTCACGTTGAGAACACCCATCAAGACACCCCGGGACAGATCCAGTTCTGTCGTCCTCAGTCGCCACCGACGCGCGGAGACCGGCAACAAATCACCTCGTGCCGAACAAAAGCGACATCGCCTCGGATCGGGTTGCCGCATTTGTCTGCATGAGCCCCCTCACGGCAGATGTGACGGTGACTGATCCGGGTTTCTTGACTCCCCGCATCGACATGCAGAGATGCTCGGCTTCGACAACAACAAGCACCCCAAGCGGGTCGAGTCGTTCCTGAAGACAGTCCGCCACCTGGGCAGTCAATCTCTCCTGCATCTGGGGACGATGGGCAAACCCGTCAACGAGTCGTGCGAGCTTGGACAATCCGGTGACCCGACCATCGGGAAGATAAGCGACATGAGCCTCTCCATGGAACGGGACGAGGTGGTGCTCGCACATCGAGTAGAAGGGAATCTCTTTCACCATGACTATCTCCTGATAGTGCTCCTCTCCGAAAAAGGCATCGACAACGTCGCCCGGATCCTCGTGAAGACCCTTGAACACTTCGGCATAGAAACGGGCCACTCGCTCGGGTGTCTCGATGAGACCCTCACGCATCGGATCCTCCCCAACCGCCTCGAGGATCTCCCGAACTGCCTTCTCGATTCTCCCGTGATCTATTTCCGTCATCGTTGTATTGAAACTACGCCGGTCGTCGGGCTATTTCCTCAAAATCCAAATGAAAGGTTGACAGCGACATCATCTTGACGGTATAGTGACATCATTATGACATCATCTTGTCATCAGGACTACCGGCTCCAAGGAGGAATCATGTTGTTCGTAACCACATTGAGTTCAGTTGAAGCAATCCTCAATCAGCGCATTCGCCAAGACATGCGGAGAGCTCGCTGAAATGCAACTCTCACTAGCCGTCGCCGGTCTCGAGAACGCCGTCGAGACACAACTTCGTGTTGCCGGGCCCGAGGTCGCCGAGGCGGGGGTCCAATTGATGGCGGCCCTCCAACCGGCAATCCGTCAGACTCTCATGGATGTTGTGGCCATGGCGGCCACCGAGATCTCCAGTCAACTGGCAACCCAGAAAGTGGACGTGCGACTCGTAGACGGTGACCCGGAGTTGGCCGTCGTGGATGACTCAGCAGAAATGCCCACGCCCCCACCATCGGACGGTGACATCGACGAAGCTCGCATCACGATCAGACTCCCCGGATATCTCAAGGATCTGGTTGCCGACGCAGCATCCACGTCGGGGGATTCTGTGAACACCTTTGTCATCGACACCCTCAAGTCTCAGACGCGAACCACCAAGGGTGGCGCCACTCGACACCGCGCCACGATTGAGCTGTGATCGAGCAGGAGTTCGCCGTCGGCCGCAACGCGGAGATCGACGTTCACATCCACTCGGGTCGTGTCGAGGTGAAGACCGGAAGCGACAGAACGATCCGTGTCAAAGTCGACACCGACGATCCTGAGTTCGTAGTAGAGCAGGGAGGTGACCTCATTCACGTCTCCTCCGACAAGAACATCAGATGGTCGGCTCGCGGCCATGCCTTCGTTGTCATCGAGATCCCGGAAGGGACCGACGCCACAATCGGGACCGCCTCGGCGAATATCGAATGCTCGGGGCTTCTGGGGAGGATCGAGGCGAAGACCGCTTCCGGTGAGATTGAGATCGCTCATGCCGAAAGCGCCACGATCAAGACGGCCAGCGGAAATGCCAGCGTCGGAACGGTCACTGGTGACATCAAGATCAACAGCGCCTCCGGGGACGCCAGGGTGGGCGAATGTGCCGGCAAGGCCAACTTCGCGGCGGCTTCAGGCGACGTTCACATCGACGTCAGCTCTGGAGTGGTCAATGCCTCGACGGCATCCGGCGACATCACGATCGAGCGATTCGCGGGAAGACGGGCGATCTTCAAATCCATGTCGGGGATGGTCAACATCGGAGTTCCCACCGGAACCCGACTCGATCTAGATGCCACGCTCCTGAGCGGCAAGCTGAAGCTTCCGAAGCCAGGATCGGACACACCGCCAAGCGAGCGTCAAATGACCATCAAGGCCAAACTGGTATCAGGTGATCTGACGATTCGAAGAATCTAAGTGCTCTCCAACATAAGTACGGTCGCATGTTGCGGCGAGACAGGGACGTCGCCTCGCGAGGACGCAGGACAAAGGCGCACCCGGTGCGGTGCGTCGAGGACGAGGACGAGGACGCCGCGAGCGGGGTCATCTGTCCGTCGAAACGTCATCGTATTTGTGTTCGGGGCACTAAGCCTCGGCCGGACGCCCACCGGTGTGGGGCAGCTTGCGATCCAGTTTGAGGGATTCGGTGACCTCCTCAGGCTCCTCCTCGACCTCCTTGGCAGCGGCTATCTGCTCTTGCTACTGGGGCAAGACCGGGTTGTCCGGGTACTTGATGCGAAGCGAGCCCATAGAATCGTGCTCCCACTTGGGAACGTCCTTGAATAGTTCTGCCACTTCATCACGGCCGACCGTCTCGGTCTCG
>JAUXMQ010000230.1 GCA_030623125.1 Acidimicrobiia bacterium | reverse complement strand
GAACCGCCCGGGCTTTGGGGCGGACTGGCCGAGCTTCTCTACCTGGATCCGAATGCCCACCTTCACCCGGTCACCGACGACGTGCCCGCCGAGGTCGCCACATTTGTTCACGCCCTGGCTTCGGGACACACCTGGGCAGTCGAGCTACCCGCCCTTCAGCCCGGCGAGGACGTGCTCATCCTCGGCCCCGGCCCGCGGGGTCTTGCCTGCCTCATCGCCGCCAAGGCCGCCGGCGCAGGCTGGGTGGGCATCAGCGGTCTCTCCCACGATCGGGACCGTCTTGAATTGGCAAGACAGCTTGGCGCGGATCTCGCCATCGACGTCGAGAAGACAGACATCGCCGGGGAAATCGCCGGCGCTCTCGGCAGGAGACCTGACGTAGTGGTCGACGTCACCTCGGATGATCCAGAGGCGGTGTTCACCGCACTCGACCTCGCCCGCAGCGGCGGCCGCGTAATCCTTGCCTCGACCAAAGGCAATCGGGCGTTCCACTTCCTCTCCGACGTGATCGTCGCCAAGCAACTGACGATGAGGGGCGCAATGGGCGCCAGCAGTGTTGGCTACCAGTGGGCGACCAAACAGCTGGAAACGGATCCTCGTATCGACGATCTGGTGTCTCACCAGTTCCCCCTCTCCGAGGCTCCCCGCGCTCTTCAGGCAGCGGCAGGTCTGTTGGGTAGGGAGGAACTGATCTCTGTGGCCGTTACTTTCTGACCGGCAACTGATGCAACCTGCGTCAGTGAAAGCCCGGATGCGACCCCGAGATGAGATGCTGCTCAACCGCATAGGGGATGGGTAGGTCTCTCACCTCATCGGGCCCGCGGGTGACCCGCCGGCCGATCTCGGCGAACCAGGTGTCGTTGGCGAATGCCCAAGGCCAGGCTCGAATACCGACTCTGGCTCCCATGATCCCCCCGACCGCGGCGCCGAGGGTGCTGCCACCGACCTTGGCCGCCTGTTCGATGGGGGTGTGATACCTGTCCGTCGCCGGAGCGGCGAGAAGAAGCCCGGCAAGCATGACCTGTATGGGGTCGCCAGTATCGCCTCCGACAAATTCGATTGCTTCGCTTCCGCTGACAACCCCCACTGCTTCGGTGAGACGACCGAGTTCGATCTCGAGAGTGTCGAGCCGTTGCTCCCCGTATAGACCATTGCCGAGGGTCGTTGTCACGGGCACAACTGTCTCTGTCACTCCGACGATCAGATCTCTCCCCGACTGACCAAAACATGACGCGGCGACGGCGGTGGCAGCAATCACACCAGCGGCAACACTGCCCGCGTCGCGATCGAATAGTCGACCGAGATCTATTGCCTCCTTCGTAACTGCCTGAGGGTCACGGCGGAAGGCAACACCGATGGGCACAGTCCGCGCCACTCCGTCGAGTGACGGCTCCTCCTCAGGAACAGGTGAGCCGGCGGCGGCCCGATCGAGCCAGGCTCTGAAGTGCGGTGTCTCCGCCCTGTACACCGGGTCTCCCTCTTCGGATCCATCTAGCTCGCGCATGACCTGAATCACGCGGGCGGTGTCCAGATGCCGGTGCTCGATCAGCTGGTAGGAGAGAACGGTTATCTGCTCGGCAACCGAGGAATAGCCGAGTTCCCATGCCCCGCCGGCGGCGTCACCGGCAACAGCGCCGAGCATGAAGCCGTCACCCTCGCCCACAACCAGCGAAAAGAGAGGCTCAGACGGCCCATCCTCGAGGATGGCCATCTCCTCGACTGGTTGGGTACTGCTGTCGTTGCTCTCCATCGGGGTGGAAGAATACAGCGTTACCCTGCGTCGGCTATGGACCACATCGTCGTGATCGCCAACCCTGTCGCTTCCCAGTTCACCGGTGGCTCCCACCGCGACGTCATGTCCCACCTCTCGAAGAGTCATCTGGTAGAGGCCGTCTGGCCGTCGTCGGCAACGGAGGCAACCGCGGCAGCGGCAGCGGCTGCCTCATCGGAGGCATCGATTGTCGTGGCCATGGGTGGCGACGGGATGGTCCATCACGTCAGCCAGGGTCTCGTCGGAACCGAAACGGCGCTCGGGATAATTCCCGCCGGAACGACCAATGTCGTCGCTCGGCTTCTCCATCTCCCCACCCGACCGGCAAAGGCGGCACGATTAATTGCCCGCTCGGAGGAGACAGCCACAGTCGGGATGGCCCGCATGACCCTTCATCGAGGAGCCACGGAAACGACTCATTACGCGATCTTCGCTTGTGGTTTCGGGCTGGATGCGGAGGTAGTGGTGAAGGCAGACAGCGACCCCTATCGCAAGTATCGGTTCGGTTCGATTCATTACGCCCGAACTGCCATTGGAGTGGGCGTGAGGACCTTTCCGTCTCGACGACCCCATCTGACCGTGACCAGCGAGGGTCATGAAGCTGAGGTCACCACCGCGCTGATTCAGGTCCGGGACGTCTACTCCTACTTCGGGAAAATGCCTCTTCGCTTGTCCAAGCAAGGACCGTCGCCAATGACTGTGCTCGTATTGGAGCGTCTGCGTCGACATCGGATCCCCCAGATCGTGGTCGACGTCTTGACCGGGCGCGAACTCGAGAATGTCAAGGGCATAGAGGTGTGGCCAAAGGTGGAGAGCCTCGACGTCACCGCTGACCCGCCGGTAGCCGTCCAGGCCGACGGAGAGTCGCTGGGCATGGTCGACCAGGCAACCGTCGACTGGCATCCCGATTCGCTTCGTATCGTCGGTACTCAGTCTGGCTTGTGAATGGTGAGTTGGGGGAAGGGAATGGTGATTCCCTCGGCCTCAAACCGCTTCTTGACCCGACGCAGAGCCTCTCGTCGGACCGACCAGCGCTGCTCGGCCACGGTCGTGAGCCTTCCTCTGACCACTACCGCGGAGTCATCGAGTTTGTTGACCCCAAAGATCTCGCTCTCGCCTTTGATGCGCGAACTCCACTCGGGGTCGCTTGCCAGAGAATCCAGGACTTCTTTCAGCACCACCAGGGCATGGTCTACGTCGGAGTCGTATGAGATGCCGATGTCGATAACCGGTT
>JAUXMQ010000258.1 GCA_030623125.1 Acidimicrobiia bacterium | reverse complement strand
CTTGGCGAGAGATGATCTCGGGGAGGGGTGCTCAACCAGTCGCTCTCCGATGGCGATGAGTCTCTGCCCCATGGCTCTCCGGATGCTTCTGGCGGCATGGGCCTCACGCCGATCGACCTCTCGTTGGGCTCGGTTCTCCATCTCGTGGAGACGATGTGCGTGTATGTGCCGGGTCGTGTTGACGAAATCTCTATACATGATCTACTCCTTGAATGGTCGGGTTGAGATACGAGTCGAGAAAACCCGAAGCGTCCTCAAGCGCCTGATCTCTCAGGCCGTAGATGCGTTTCTTGCTGCTCTTTTCGGTCGATACATGGATCCGGATCAGACCGGCTGCCCGGAGAATGCTCATATGGTGGTGGACCGTTGACTTCGACAAACCCAGCATCTCGGTGAGTTGGTCGAGGGAAGTGTCCCCTTCGCGCAATCTTCGGAGGATGCGGAGTCTCCGCTCGTCGCTGAGTGCCTTGTAGGTCCTCACCATCCAGGCCGGCGGCGCCTCCGGGTCAGCGTCGATGAACTCATCCGCCACCCCGTAGTAGACGAGCAACGAATCGCGATGCTGATCGATTACCGACAATGGACGGGTGACTACCGAGGGAATGAGCACCACCCTGGTGACACCTAGCGGGATGTCGTAGTCGATTCCGTTGGTGACCTCCTCGATCACGCCCTTGACATCGTCCCTGTTTGCCACGGCCCGCCGTGCAGCAGCGGCACGTTTGATAGCGCCACCAAACTCTTCCTCGTACTCGACAAATACCTCGTCGCGAAAGCGTTGCAATGTTCTGGCAATGCGACCAGGGAGTTCCTCATCGGGCATTTGGAAGAGGTCGATGACTTGGTCCATCGTGTCCCCGTGACCCTCGTGGTCCTTATCGGCAAAGGCCTCTTTGAGGGCCTCCGGATCGCCGTTGGCTGCCTGCTCGATGAGGGAGGCATCACTGCAGCCGCTCGTGCAGCTGATCAGCCATCGTCGTAGCCGCTTTGGGTCGATCTCGGCCAGCCAATCGAACATGCGACCCGGGTCATGAGGGTGGGGCGCGGTGTGGAGTAGGCCGGCGACGCCAAACCAGACGGCTAGATAGGGGCCGCCGAGCACCACGATCTCCTCCGCGAGATCGGTTGGTGTCAGTTCCCTGATTCTGTCATGCCACTCCGAACCGAGTTCGAATGAGGTGTTCTTTTCGTTCCCTACACTTGCCGCACATGGCGCTGACCACGGAGCGACAGGAGGAAGAGGCGGGGACCCGGCGGATAACGGCGTCCTCCGTTTTGGAGACGCTCGGGGTGTTTTTCGCTGTGGCGACCTTGGCGCTGGGCGTTCTCGGGACTCTTCCCGAGCATCCGGAGTTTGAGGTCGGGCGTGAGGTCTTCGGGAACATCCCCGCCCCGGTGGTGGTGCTTTTCTACTTTGGGCTCGCGGTTTTCACCTGGCTGATGTTTCACCTCTTTGCCCGGAGAGCGGCCAGTTGGGGCCAGGGGCAGACCGACCAGCGCACCGGCAGGTGGGGGGAGCGTCTCCATCATCTTCGAGCCGGGTTGACCATGAAGACCCTCATGCGGGATCCACGCGCTGGGGTGATGCACTCGTTGATCTACTACGGATTCCTCGTCCTGTTCCTCGGAACCGTCATCCTCGAAATCGACCATCTTCTTCCGGCCGACTTCAAGTTTCTCCACGGTCCGGTATACATGGGCTACTCGGCGATCCTCGACCTGGCAGCGATCGTGTACCTGGCCGGTCTCGCCCTCGCCATCGCCGGCCGGTATCTGATTCCGACATGGCGTCTCCGTTCCAAGACCAGGCCGGAGGACTCGGTGATTCTCGGTGTTCTGGTCATCATTGGACTCACCGGTCTGGCAACCGAAGCGGCACGGATTTCGATGGCCGGGAGGCCGGCCCATGAGATGTGGTCCTTTGTCGGTTATCCAATCTCATTCCTCTTCGATCAGGTCGGCGCGGTCGGATGGCACCAGGTCCTCTGGGTCACCCACGCTGCGGCTTTTGTCTTATTTCTCATGCTCCTCCCGCTCACAAAGCTTCGACACATGGTCACGTCTCCAGCAGACATGTTTCTCTCACCCCGCGAGCGCCCCAAGGGTGCGATGCGGGAGATGCCCAACCTCATGGAGGCCGAAGACATAGACACAATCGGCGTGAGTGTGGTAGCTGACCTCACCTGGAAGCAGATATTCGACACCGATGCATGCACAGTGTGCGGACGCTGCACCGCTGTTTGTCCCGCCAATATCACCGGAAAGCCCCTCGACCCGAGAGAGATGGTGCTCAAGTCGGGTGAAGTGGCGGCGGCTGGCGTCGGTGTCTCCGGGCCCGTGTCATCGACCGCTCTCGTGGAGGGTGCTGGAACGTTGTTCGACCGCATTCATCCAGACGAGGTGTTTGCTTGCACCACTTGTCGGGCATGCGACGAGATTTGTCCCGTCAACATCGAGATCGTCGATCGAATCCTCGATATGCGGCGTTACCTGACGATGATGGAGTCGCAGTTCCCGACGGAGATGGGCAAGGCTTTTGTCGCCATGGAGAACCAGTCGAACCCGTGGGGGATGAGCCAGCAGGCAAGAGCGGATTGGACCTCAGAGCTGGACTTCG
>JAUXMQ010000016.1 GCA_030623125.1 Acidimicrobiia bacterium | reverse complement strand
GCATCGATCGACGCGTTCGGGGGCCAGCTCATCGGATCCTCCGGGGAGCCTGTCCCGACTGAGGTCATCGGGGATTCGTTGTTCGGTCGATTTGTTGTTCCATTCGAAGTGGTGTCCTTCGTCCTGCTCGCGGCGCTCATCGGTGGCATCACCCTTGCCCGACGTGACCTGTCTCCGGCAGAAGAGGAAGAAAGGTCGGCGGTCTAGTGGTCTGTTGCGTAAGTCCGGCAGCGCGTTTGGGCGAGGCAGGGGCGTTGCTCGCCAGGACGCAGGACGAAAGCGCACCGGTATGGTGCGTCGAGGACGAGGGCGCCGGAAGAGACGTCATCTGCCCGTCGAAACGTCAGCGTACCTACGGAACGGGCCACTAGTGCTTCTCAGCCAGTTCCTGGTGCTTGGAGCAGCGTTGTTCGCCTTTGGCGTCTACGGCCTGTTGGTGCGACGCAACATCGTGCTGATCCTGCTCTCGGTGGAGTTGATGCTCAATGCCGTGAACATCAACCTGATCGCCTTCGAGTCCGTGCTCGCCAGCCCCGAGGCGATCGGCCATGTATTCGCCATCTTCGTGATCACGGTGGCCGCCGCGGAGGTCGGTATCGGACTGGCCATCGTCTTGATGATCTTCAGGAACCGTAAGTCCGCCAACGTCGACGATCTCAATCTGATGCGCTGGTAGAGATGATGAGCCGACTTCTTTTCGCAGCCGAGGAGATCCACGCCGGTGACGGCGGATGGTGGGCCGACACCGCCGGAGTCATGCTGGTCCTGCCATTCGTGGCCTTCCTTCTCATCCTGGCGTTCGGGAAGAAGCTGAAGTACAAGGGTGGCGAGATCGCGGTAGCTGCTCTGGCCATCAACCTCGTCTGGGCCACGGTCCTGCTTTTGATGAACGCCAATGGTGGGGTTCTCGACCAGATCACGTTCGAGATAGGACACATCGGAAGCGGGCTCGTGTTCGAGTTGGGCTGGGTGGTCGACGGTCTCTCGATCTTGATGTTCTTCCTGGTCAACTTTGTCGGCCTGGTCGTTTTCGTTTACGCCCTCGGCTACATGAAGGACGATGTCAGGGTCGACTGGTTCTTTGCCGCTTTTTCACTGTTTGCGGGGGCGATGTTGGTCCTGGTTGGCGCTCCCAACCTGATTCAGTTGATAATCGGCTGGGAGGGCGTTGGTCTGGCTTCGTATCTCCTGATCGGCTTCTATTGGGAAGATCTCGACAACGTGAGGGCGGGCAACAAGGCGTTTCTGACCAACAAGGTCGCCGACGTCGGACTCATCCTCGGTGCCATCCTCGTCGGGGTTTCCATCGGCAGTTGGGACTTCGGTGCCATCGATTTTGCCGCCTTCGAAGGCGCACCCGAACTGGCTGCTGTGGCCACCGCGGGCGGTCTGCTCCTCTTCTTCGGGGCGATGGGCAAGAGCGCTCAGTTCCCGTTCCACATTTGGCTGCCCGACGCGATGGCTGGTCCGACGCCGGTCTCGGCGCTCATGCACGCAGCCACGATGGTCACGGCCGGGATCTACCTGATGGCCCGTATGTTCCCGCTCTTCGAATACATGGCCCAGAACGTACGCATCGTAATGATCGTCATCGGGACGGTCACGCTGTTCGGAGTGGGTCTGCTCGCCATCGTGGCCGACGACATCAAGAAGGTCCTCGCCTATTCGACGGTCAGCCAACTCGGATACATGATGACTGCTATTGCCGCGGGGGGATATACCGCGGGAATGTTTCACCTGTTCACTCACGCCTCCTTCAAGGCTCTGTTGTTTCTGGGCGCCGGATCGGTCATCCATGCGGTTCATTCCAACGACATGAGTGATATGGGAGGTCTGCGGAAGTTCATGCCCACCACCTTCTGGACCTGGGTCGTGGGCGCCCTGGCCCTATCCGGGATCGGTCTGTCAGGTTTTTGGTCCAAGGACGAGATTCTCGCCACGATGGGTGAGCAGGGGCTCACTGTCGTCCTCTGGATCTCCATCGCGGGCGCCTTTGTGACCGCCTTCTACATGGCGAGGGCAACGTTCCTGACCTTCTTCGGGAGCTACAAGGGAGACGGCCAGCCACACGAGTCGCCAAGAATCATGACTGTGCCCCTTGTCATACTGGCGGTGCCCGCCGCTGTGGCCGGAGTCCTCAATATTCCCGGTCTGTCCCTGCCACGACTGGGCAACTTCACCGAGTGGCTGGCGGTTCGTCTCGTGCCCATGGGCGACCATCATGCCGAGGCGATCAACTTCGGGCTTGCTGCCATGGGCCTGGCCGCCGCGGTACTGGGAGTCGTGATCGGCTGGCTCATCTACTACCCGGACAAAGAGACCCAGCTGCAACGTGACTCCTTTGAGATCCCGGTCCTCTTTCCGCTCCTCCGCAAGAAGTACTACATCGACGACCTCGCCCTCGGAATCGTTGCGCTGATCAAAGGCCCTCTCGCCCGTCTTGTCGACTGGACCAGCACCTATGTCATCGAGGGTCTTGTCAACGGTGTCGCGGGACTGGTGAAGGGTTTCGGCGTGTTTGTCTACGACACCCTCGATCAGCGTGGAGTCGATGGTGTTTTCAACGGTTTGTCGGCTGCGGCCGACGGTGCCGGATCGGTTGTCCGCAAGTGGCAGTCCGGTCGGGTACAGCAGTACGCGGCTTCCTTCGTGGCGGGCGCATTGATCCTTGTGGTTCTATTCGTGTTTGTGATCTAGGAGAGGCTGAAAGCAATGGAATGGTTTGAAACCTGGGGCCTGACGTTGACCGTCTTCCTGCCTCTCGTTGGCGTCGTCTTCCTTGGGCTGATACCCAAGGAGAACGAGATCGCCCTGAAGACAACCGGGTTGGTGGCGTCGATCATGGCCTTCGTCGCCTCGCTGATCCTGATAGCCCGCTTCGACTTCTCCAGCAATACCTACAACTCCTACCAGTTCGAGGTCAGCGAGACCTGGATCGGGGCGATCAACGCCAACTATCACGTGGGCATAGATGGGATAAGCCTCCCAATGCTGGTCCTGTCCACGTTCGTGATGGTCCTCGCGGTGATCTACTCCTGGAACCATTGGGATGAGCCCAAGAACCCCAAAGCCTTTCTGATCCTGATGATGATCTTGGCAACCGGCATGAACGGGACGTTTGTGGCACTCGACCTGGTTCTGTTCTTCCTCTTCTTCGAGATAGTCCTCCTCCCGATGTACTTCATGATCGGCATCTGGGGTGACAAGACTCCTAGAAGAATCCCCGGGTTTGCCAAGGAGTTCGAGACCAGGCTGTACGCCGCGATCAAGTTCTTCCTGTTCACGCTGTTCGGGTCGGCATTCTTGCTCCTGGGTTTCCTGGCCCTCTATTTCGAGTCCGGCAATTCCCAGTTTGGACGCACTTTCGACATCCCGCAGCTAACCGAGTTGGGCGCAAGTGGTGCCTTTTCCGGCACTTTCGCCTTTCTGGTCTTCGGGGCGATCTTCCTCGGCTTCGCCGTAAAGGTGCCGATGTTTCCCTTCCACACCTGGCTGCCCGATGCCCACACCGCCGCTCCAACTGTGGGTTCGGTGTTGCTGGCGGCCATTCTCCTGAAGCTCGGCTCCTATGGGTTCATTCGGATATCGCTGCCGATTCTTCCGGAAGAGGCGATGTCATGGGCCCCGTTCATTGCCATCCTCGCGGTGATCGGGATCATCTACGGATCGCTCGCCTGTCTCGCCCAAAGCGACATGAAACGGTTGATCGCATTCTCCTCGGTGGGCCATATGGGCTTCATCATGCTGGGAATCTCCACAATGACCGACATCGGCATCAATGCCGCCATCATCGGCATGGTCGCCCACGGTCTGATCACCGGTCTCCTCTTTTTCATCGCCGGCTCGATGCATCACCGGTATCACACAAGGGAGATGGCCCGACTTGGCGGAAACATCAAGCTGATGCCGGTGATGGGTGGAATACTCGCCTTCACGGCAATGGCTTCGCTGGGGCTGCCTGGTCTCGCCGGTTTCTGGGGGGAGTTCATGTCCCTGGTGGCCTCCTTCAATCCGCTGCCGGGCTTATCACTGGGCGTCTTCCGTTCGGCGATGGTCATCGGGGCGATCGGGACGGTTCTCACCGCCGGCTACATGCTGTGGATGCTCCAGAAGGTGAATCTGGGCGAGCCCGGCGACGAGTGGGAGGGGAAGGAACTCCACGATGTCGACCGATTCGAACTCGCTGCATGGGTGCCGCTCATCGTGCTGATCGTGGTTATCGGGTTCTTCCCGAAGATCATCTTCAACTCGACCACCGATGTCGTCACCTCGCTGGTGGACATGGCGTTCAACCCCGAAACGACAGCCTCGATCTCGTCTCAGATTGGGGGATAAGGACCTCTTGGTTTTCCAGATCGACTACCTCGCCCTAGCACCGGAGCTGATTGTCGTGGCCACGATGATCATTGTGCTGGCCCTCGATCTGATCCTCCCGCGGCCCAAGAAGTACTGGACCGCGACGGTTGCTGTCGCCGGAACGGCACTCGCGCTGGTGCCGCTGGCGTTTCTGGTGTTCGAAGGCGAGGTTCGCTCGATGTTCGACGGGTCCTACGTGGTCGACGAGTTCGCCCTCGTCCTCAAGGGCCTCTTTCTCGTGGCCGCCTACATCGTGTTTCTGATGTCTCATAGCTACATCGAGTCGGAGCGTTATTACCAGGGCGAGTACTACTTCCTCCTGCTGGCCTCACTGCTCGGTTCGCTGGTAATGGCCTCGTCGCGGGACCTGATAATCCTCTTCATCGGCATCGAACTCGTGACCGGACCTCTTTACATGCTCTCTGGCTGGAGAAAGGGCGACATCAAGTCGAACGAGGCCTCGATGAAGTACTTCCTCCTCGGGATCCTCTCCACCGCCATCCTTCTCTACGGCATGTCTTTCCTCTATGGCTTGACTGGAGAGATAACTTTCGAGGGGCTGGCCGAGGCAACAGCCGGCATGGCCGACGAACCGGCGTTGATCATGGCGGTTCTCTTGATGATCGTCGGCTTCGCCTTCAAGATCTCAGCCGTGCCTTTTCACTTCTGGGCTCCTGACACCTACGAGGGGGCACCCACCCCCATCACTGCCTATCTGTCGGTGAACTCAAAGGCTGCGGGCTTCGTCGCGATGCTGCTGGTGATGTACCTGGCGCTTCCCGACGTGGCGGAGGTTTGGGCGCCTGCACTCTGGTTGCTCGCTGCTCTGTCGATGACCATCGCCAACCTCTCTGCTCTGCGGCAGACCAACATCGTCAGGCTTCTGGCCTACTCCTCGGTGGCTCAGGCCGGTTTCATGTTGGTGCCTTTCGCCGCCGCCGGCGTCGCAGGCGCCGATCTTCAGGAAGCCTTCGCGGCGACTGTCATCTATCTCGTGATCTACGCGGTGATGAACCTCGGTGCCTTCGCAGTGGTCATCGCTGTCACCCGGAACGGACGATCGGGCGAGTTGTCCGCTTGGTCCGGTCTGGCTCGTGTGGATCCGAAACTCGGGGTCCTGGTTGCCGTGTTCTTCTTCAGCCTGGCCGGCATTCCCCCGCTTGCCGGTTGGTTTGCCAAGTTCGCCATGTTTCGCTCGGTGATGATCGCCGGCGGTGCGGCAACCGTCGCCTTGGCCGTGATCGCCGCGATCAATGCGGTGATCGCTCTCTATTACTACGCCAAGGTGGTCAAGAGTGTTTGGCTGGACGACCCGGTTGCAGAGTTCGCCGAGGACGATGATGAGAGGCCGGCGGGCTCGCTACGCCTCGCTCTCGGAATCACGGTGGTTCTGACTGTGATCATCGGATTCTTCCCTGCCCTGGCCACCTTCGCCGGTGAGGCCGCGCGGGTTATCGCCAGCGGCTTCTAACGGCGCTTCGCACCGCTTTGTCTGAGAGCCCGGTACTCCCTGTCGAGAAGTGACCAGAGGGAGTGGTCAACCCAGTTGCCCCTGATCAACAACTCCTCACGAAGCACCCCTTCCCTGGTGAACCCGAGTTTGTCGGCGACTCGATCCGAGTTGTCATTGCCGACCGCAATCCTGAGAACGGCCTTGTGATAACCGAGGGCGGCGAATCCTTCCTCCAAGACCCGATCCACGGCCTCCGTGCAAACTCCTCTACCCGTCTCATCGCTCCGTATCCAATAGCCGATCTCCGAGATCTTTCCGAGTTTGGACACGGTCCAAAGTGAGATGTTCCCGACATGTCGTCCCGGATCAGTCTTCAGTCGGATGGAGTAGTCCCAGGCGCGATTCTCCTTCCACGCCTGGACCGACTCGCGGATGAAAGCGGTGGTGTCACTGCTCGTGTAATCCATGCGAGCCCATGGCAACCACTGGTTCAGGTCCCCGAGCGATGCCCGGATGGCGTCGTCGAGGGTTGACGCATCCTTGCGAGTGAAACGCTGGAGGATCAGTCGATCGGTCTCGAGGTGGGCCCTGGGCATCAGGTCAGGATATCGGGGGCCGTAGGCTCTACAACCACACATGTGGGACACCATCAATCTCGTAGACAGTTATCCCGACCCTGGTGATCGACCGATGGCGGCCGTTCTGGCGGCCCTCTACGAGGACGATGAAGGGCAAGTAAGGGTCGTGCTCACCAAACGCCCGGACTCGATGCCCACCCACGCCGGTCACATCGCCTTTCCCGGTGGCAGACCGGATCCAGCGGACGACGGACCCGTCGATACCGCGCTGCGGGAGGCCCACGAGGAGGTTGGCATTCACCCCTCCCAGGTGGAGGTTCTTGGGTTTCTCCCGCCCATCGACACCGTCGAGTTCAGTCTTCTTGTAGTGCCGGTGGTTGGTCGCGTGTCCACACCGCTGGGTTTGGTGCCTTCACAGCGGGAAGTGGCGAAGATCTATACGCCACTCCTTTCCGACCTGGCCGATGTGGAACGCTGGTGGTCGATCCCATGGAACGACTGGGAGGTTTGGTACTACGACCTCGAGGGCGATACTTTGTGGGGTGCCACTGCGCGGATGGTTCGTTTGATGGTTGGCCTCGACGAATAGGTCTTTCGGTCTTCAAGAATCTCACCCCCGGGTGCCGATGAGCCTCTGTGAGTTCACGCGCCCCGGTAGAAGCACAGAAGCCTCTCCATCGGTACATAGCTGTCTTGTTCGCAGTGGTTTTCCCGGCCCTGGCTGTAATGGAGATCTCCGGCGGGGACTTGACGTCGCCCTCAGGTCCGATCAGATGGGCCAGCTATCTGGTGCTCGGCATATGGGCACTGTATCTGGTCCAGTCTGACGACCCCAACACGTTGGTGCTGGTCATCACCACCATGGGTTTCTTTGGCTCACTTGCGATTATCGAAGCCCTTTTCGGGGTTGAGGTGTCAGCATTCGATTTCGCCACCACCTTCGGTTTGATTCTGATGATCGGCATTCTTGCCGGGACGCTGACTGCCGGCAGCCGGCTCGTTTGGGCGGGTGCGGTTGCTCTCTCGGTGGCGGTGTGGAGCATCGCCTTGGGGGTTCTTGCCGAAGACGACCTTCGGGTGATGGCTGTCAGGGCGGTTATCGCCGCAGCGGGGGTGATTCTGACCGCGGTCCTGGTCTCCAAGCTCTTTGACGAGCTGGCCGAAGCCATCGAGAAGTACGACCGATCGGCACGATTGCAGGAAGCCATCGCCAGATGCTCGGAGGCACTACTAGTGCAAACTGATGCCTTTGCTGTCTATGAGGCGGTCAAGGCCTTGCTCGATGCGTCTCAAGCCGACTACGCCTACGTAGACCGGAATATCGAGGTGGACGGCGAACTGGGTTGGGAAATCGTGGCCGACGCCGCCAAGGGAGTCGCCGGATACGGAAGTGCGTGGAAGGAGGGCAGGTACTCATTGGTACCATCGTTGCACGGGCCTCTCGCAGCCGGCCGAGCGGTTGTCGTTCACACCAAAGATCTGGCAGGTGAGGAGCGCGCCCTGTATGAGGACGACGGCATCTACTCCGAGGCCGCAGTCCCGATCTTCGTCTCCGGCGAGTTCAGGGGCTCGATCGGCTTCATCCTGTACACACACGACCAACCCTGGAGTGACGTGGACATCCAGACCCTCTGGCGGGCGTCACACATGATCGGCGCCTACTGGCGGCGTCAGGAGGATGCGGAGGAGCTCAGAGACTCGAACGAGTCCAAGGAGCGGCTTCTTGCCTCGGTTTCTCATGAGATTCGGACGCCTCTCACGGCCATTGTTGGGCTGTCCGAAGAGATCATCTCGAGTCGAACCAGCCTTGGTGACGAGGAGTTGGACGAACTCAACGGGATCATCGCCGTCCAAAGCCGCGAACTGGCCGATCTGGTCGATGATCTGCTGGTTGCCTCTAGAGCCGATGGCGGGAGCCTGTCGATCAACCCCGAGATCACTGACCTGCGTGACCAGGCGGAAAAGGTGCTCCGGGGGGTTCAGGAGTCACACCCAACCGACAAGAAGATCATCCTGCAGGGCGAGGGTGTTGAGGCCTGGGCCGATCCGCTCCGGGTGCGCCAGGTGATACGCAATCTCCTCACCAACGCCATCAAGTATGGGGGGGAGCGGATAGTTCTCGGGGTGAGTGTGTACGAGGGACGAGCCCTCGTGATGGTGGCCGACGATGGTGTCGGCGTGCCCGACCAGGAGTCCGACCTGATCTTTGAGAGGTACTACAGGAGTGCCCAGTCCCCGACCCAGCCTGGTTCCGTTGGGATAGGCCTTGCTGTGTCCCGGCAACTCGCCGACCTGATGGACGGCACGCTCGAGTACATCGATGCGGAGAGTCAGCACAGGTTTGAGCTCTCGCTGCCCGGAGTACAAGACGCTGACACCGGCGCGGCTTCGGAGCATGAGATTGCCGGCCGCAACACTTGATCTGTTATGTGGGCACAGACGGGCAACCGTTGTAGAATCCGCCGCTCGGAATTATGGGTTCCTCACTCCTACGCAAGCGCTTGATACTTGGTGGTGCACTCATGGTCATTTTGGTCATGGGGGTTGCAGTCGCGTTCGTCGCGTCCACATGGGGTGAGGTGGAGCGGGTCAGTATCGATCGGCCAACGGCACCAGCACCAGAAGCGGCAACTCCGGTCGACGATGTTGAGCCGGATGGTGAGAATGATGAACCAGTTGTCGAGGTCGAGCCCGAAGTCATGGGTTCCGGCGAGGGTCTCGAAGTGTTCCTCCTTGTCGGCTCAGATTCGCGTGATGATCTCGATGACCTTCGGGGTTTCGGTCGGATCTCGGGGAATCGCGCTGACGTTGTAATGGTCTTGCTGCGGACCGAGACCGAGGCTGCCGTGCTCTCGCTACCAAGGGATTTGTGGGTCACCAACACGTGCACCGGTCGTGAGGCTCGCATCAACGGCATGCTCCAAGGATGCGGCGAGAAGATGAATGGACCCACACTCCTGACGCTTGCGGTGGAGAGTCTGATCGGGGAGACGGTCGACCATTTCGCCATGGTTGATCTCGCCGGCTTCCAGAACGCCGTCGACGCAATCGGTGGTTATGAGATTTGTGTCGAGCTTCCGGTCCGGGACATGCGCTCGAACCTCGACCTTCCTGCGGGATGCACGATGGCCTCTGGAGAGCAGGCCCTTGCGTGGTTGCGCTCCCGCCACACCCAGGAACTCACCGACGCAGGCTGGAGAACCATGTCTGGCATGAGTGACCTTGCTCGCAACGACCGACAACGGGCATTCCTCATCTCCATGATGGCGAGCCTTTCGGACTTTTCGAGCCCACAAGCAGTGACGGCAGCCGCTCAGGCCGTTGCCCCGTTTCTCACCGTCGACACAGGTTTCACCCTCATGCAAGCTGTCAACCTCGCGTGGACCATGCGAGGTTTGAGCAGCGGATCCGTGATCGAACTCAGCGTGCCTGTTTACGGCTATACGACCGAGCAAGGCGCCTCCGTGCTTCTGCCGTCCACCCCTGTTGACGAGATCGTTGCCGGCTTCGTTGTTCCGGAGACGGCGGATTCAGCGAACCTGGCGACCGGCTGAGCAACTCCCCGTGAGGCTTCCCCCCGGTCAGATCGAGACTGGGAGATTCCCACTTGTAGGAGAGCGGTCCCCTTCGGCCGACCTCGCCGATCCAGGAACCTGGTCCCTCGTCATCAGTGGTCTCGTCGAGAACCCGCGTGAATTGACACTCGCCGGGTACATGGATCTTGCCCACCAGTCGCTGGAGTTCGACATTCACTGCGTCACCAGTTGGAGTCGACTCGGCAGCCGATGGTCGGGCGTAGCGCTCTCCGCCCTGATCGACGAGGCGGGACCTCTCTTCGATGCGTCCTTCGTGTCCTTCGTCGCCTATTCGGCTCATGGCCATCACACTTCTCTGCCACTTGATGTCGCGAGACGATCCAGTTGGTTGGTCCACGAGCTCGATGGGGAAGTTCTTACTTCTGATCACGGAGGCCCGGTGAGAGTGGTCACCCCCGGGAAGTACTTCTACAAGTCGCTCAAATGGGTGCGCCGAATCGAGTTTCTGTCCGAAGATCGTCTCGGGTGGTGGGAGACGAATTCGTCGTATCACAACAACGCCGACCCATGGGCGGGTGACCAGAGATTCACCAGCGGGTCAATTCGTCCGCAGCAATTGGAGAGTTTCCTCAAAGCAGCCAGGTACGACAAATATCGGGGAAAGATCCTGCTCGGTCTGGATCTGCGCGCCTGGAGACCATCGAGTTCCGATCTTCGTCGGCTTTATCTCAAGAATTGTGATCTGAGCGGAGTCG
>JAUXMQ010000030.1 GCA_030623125.1 Acidimicrobiia bacterium | reverse complement strand
GTGCGCGTAGCTCGGCTTCTAGTCGCGCCCGAATATGGCGGGGCTTTCGTTTAGGCGAACCTCTTTGCTGGAGGTACATCCAGTCATGGTCGTCTATGCCATTATTGGCCTAGCCGTAATAGCCATTCCTGCGCTCGTCGTGCACGCGTTCTTCTTCTCTACGCCCGATCCATCGGTTTGAATTCCCGAATATGGACCGTCGGACGCGCGGGGTTTGGAGCGGTAGGGTCGTTTCTGTGAGAAGGAACGGTCCTGTCAGAACTCTCAGAGAAGACCCTTGGGTTGTCGCTTCAGCCGTTCTCTTGATGTCATGCGCCAAGGAGTCCAGACCCCCTGTGTTGGAGTCGGTTCCAGCCGCCGCGGTTCGATCTGGTTGGATTGCGTATCCGCAATGAGTCCCGTGACGACTGGCTATGCACAGTTGGTAGCCCAAGCGGAGGCCGAGATTCGGACCCTGTCGGTGGAGGAAGCCAGGGCCGCGCAGTCATCCGGTGCGCTTCTGGTGGATCTCCGAGATGTGCGGGAGATAAAGCGAGAAGGAAAGATCCCAGACTCTTATCACGTGCCTCGAGGCATGCTCGAGTTCTGGGTCGATCCGGATTGCGAGTATCACCACGAGGCGCTCACGTCAGCCGATCAATTGGTGCTCTACTGCAATCTCGGTTGGCGGTCGGCCCTGGCAGCCAAGACGCTGAAGGATATGGGGTTTACGAACGTGGCGCACATTGGCGGCGGTCTCGCAGCGTGGAAGGACGAAGGTTGCCCCATCGAGGGCGACTCGACCTAGGCAGTCAAAAAGGACTTAGCCGACGGGACTCCGATCCTGGGAGTTCGCTTTTAGGAGGCAGGCCTGGCATCCATGTCGATAGGCATTGGCTCCTAGCCGCACATACCTCATGGAACCCGCAGGTTGGCGTCTATAGATGAGGTTGGCTTGGTTGTGGACGTCGAAGGGTCGGAGCGGTGATGATCAGGCTGACGAAATGACACTGGAGCCACAGGACGGTATCTCGTGGGCCCTTGGAAATGTGTGGACGACCCGAGAGCCGTTTCCAGTTTTCGCAGGCGTGGACACGGAACCGCCGCCCCAGAACCGCAGTGTTACCTGGGTAGTCGTTGCCATATTCGTAGGGTCGCTGTTGGTCTTGGGGTTTTTCTGGCTCCTGTCTCTAGCTTTGATGTTCTACGAATGAACAAGGTGATTTCGACCTTCTGGATCGGGCGGCTCACTCCGAAAGTCGTTGTTGGGCTTCGCTCTGTTGTACTTCGGATCCATCGAGACAGATGACGGCTGGCTGGTCGGTAGGCTCCGGACTGATGGAGAAGCTCCCTGATGGTGTGGTCACGTTTCTCTTCACCGACGTCGAGGGAAGCACTCGGCTCTGGGAAGACGCACCGAATTCGATGATGGAGGCCCTCCGCCTCCATGATGAGGCGATCGGATCCGCCGTCGAAGCCCATAGCGGGCTGTCGATAAAACCACGGGGAGAGGGCGATAGCCGGTTTGTGGTCTTTGGGTCGGCTGTCGACGCTGTCCAGGGGGCTGGCGAGATCCAGCGCCAGTTGAGTGATGTGGATTGGCCCACGCCCCGGCCGTTACTGGTTCGGGTGTCTTTGCACACAGGCTCAGCGGAGTTGGAATTAGGGGACTATTACGGGTCGACGGTGAATCGTGGTGCACGGCTTCGGGCTGTTGCCCACGGCGGCCAAACAGTCTTGTCAGGCTCGACGTTCGAACTGGTGCAGGATCATCTCCCGGTCGGGTTGACAGTGACCGACATGGGCGCGCATCGGCTGAAAGACCTGACTCGTCCTGAGCACGTGTTCCAACTGAACGTGGATGGGCTCCCTGATTCGTTTCCTTCCCTGAAGTCCCTCGATGCGATTCCAAACAACCTGCCGGTGCAGCTGACAGACCTTATCGCTCGAGAATCCGAGCTTGCCGAAGCGGAACGGTTGTTGGGCGAGACCCGGCTACTGACAATTCTGGCCCCGGGGGGTACGGGTAAGACCCGTCTCGCGATCCAGGCAGCAGCCGACCTAATGGCCGACTATCCCGACGGTGTGTACTTCATCGGGCTGGCCGATATCTCGACGAGCGGTGACATCTTGCAGACAGTGGCAGAGGCTATCGGCGTCTCATTGTCTTCTGAGGAGGACCCCCAGACACAACTGCTGGAATACCTAACACCCAGGCGCCAGTTACTGGTGTTCGACAACTTCGAGCACGTAAGCGAGGGAGCGCCTGTCGTGTCGGAGATTCTCCGGGCAGCACCCGACGTGACGGTGATCGCCACATCACGTTCCAAACTGAACGTGACCGGAGAAGCAGTCATGGCGCTGGGTGGACTGGACACCGGCTGGGACACTCCGGAAGAAGCCCTTCAGATCGGCGGGGTCCGGCTGTTCATGGATGCGGCCAGACGATCGCAGCCTGGAATATTACTAGGACCAGAGGATCTGGAGCCTCTTGCCGAGATTCTCCGTCTCACCGGCGGGATGCCATTAGCAATCCTGCTGGCGGCGGCCTGGGTGGACATGCTGTCGATTTCCGACATCGCGACAGAGATCGCCAGGAGCCTCGACTTCCTCGAGACCACGGTCACGGACGCATCCGAGAGACATCGCAGCATCCGCGCTGTGTTCGATTACACGTGGGGTCTACTTACTCCCTCAGAACAGGAAATCTTCGCTGCTCTGTCAGTGTTTCGGGGCGGCTTCACCAGGGAAGCCGCCGAAGTTGTCACCGGGGCCTCAGTGCGGGATCTTGCCGATCTGGCTGGAAAATCACTTCTCGTCCCCAGTCCTGAGAACAGGCGTTACTCGATTCACGAACTCCTCCGCCAATACGCTCTTTCAGAGTTGGAAGGTCGACCCGACCGACACCATGAGATCAGCCGTGCCCACGCCGACTACTACGGCGACCTAACGGAGGCTTCGTTCAAGCTATTCCCTGTTGGTGAACAGCTTCGGATGCTGGACGTGATCGAGCAGGACCTGGACAACATCAGACCGGCATGGCGACACCACCTCGCCACCAACAACCCGGCCGGTGTACGCAAGATGGTCGGTTGCCTATGGATTGTCTACGAGATCCGCGGGTGGTATCAGGCATGTCTGTCACTGTTCGCCGAGGCCCGAGCGGTATTGGACGAGGACAGCGACGCGGCAGCGGAGGTGGTCCGGGCGTACGTCTTGGCGGTGCATGGAGCCACCATGGCCCTAGTGGGTCAAGCCGATGCAGCACTTGAAACGAGTGCATCCGCAGTAGAGGGGATGCGTACATCCGGAGACTCGAAGGACCTTTTCTTCACACTCCAATTGCAGACGCAGACCTTGGTCTATCTCGGGCACTTCGATGAGGTCGAGGCCCCGGTGAATGAGGCACTGGCCCTCGGGGAGGCACAGGACCGGCGATGGGCAGACCAGAGTTTCTGGGTCGCAGGCTTCAAGAACCTGGGAGCATTCGTTGCGCTCTTGGCCGGTGATGCTGACAGGGCTGTGGAATTGATCGACGAAAGCAGACGAGTGCTGGAGCCACTGGGCGAGTTCTACTACCTGACTTGGAATCTGGGGCACCGTGCAAGAGTGGCCGCAGCGGAGGGACGACTCAACGATGCGATCGAGCTCTTCAGCCAGTCTGCCGGACACGCCAGGAAGATTGGTTTCCTGAGAGGATTGCAGTTTTCAATGGATTCATTGGGAGACACCAACCTGGCGACGGGCGACCTGGCTGCGGCTGAGGCGGCATTCATCGAGAGCCTCGACGCGGCCGACCGAACACGGATGGTGCCAGAGATGCTGGGGGCTTTGGAAAAACTTGGCAGAGTATTTGTGGCAGAAGGGCGGCACACGAAGGCGGTCGAGCTGCTCGCAACCGTGATCGCTGAACCGGCAAGCCACCGGCGACTCCTCGCCCAGAGCGACTCGATCAAAGAAACCGCTTCAGCCGAACTCGAGAAACTACAGGACGCTATCGACCCCGAAGAGTATTCGGCAGCACGGGCAGCAGGATCCTCCAAGGACTATCGAGTGGTGGCCAAAGAGCTGATCAACACCATCGCCTGACTGGGCAACTCCTTGATGGATCTGAGTAGTTCCTGATGGGTTTCGTCCGCTGTTCGACCCTCTTGAAAACCGACCTGAGAGAGCCAGACCTCATAACCTTTGCGTCGCAAGGGGATCCATCCAACTCCGCTGGTGCCAACACCTCATGGAAATGCCCTTGAGAGGGAGAAGTCCATGGAAGTGCGCTGATAGGGAGGACCGAGTTTGCTATTGCTGCCATGGTCCGACGCCGGTTTGTCGGGTGGATCATGTCGGTGTTGGAGGGACCACGGGAGAGCCGGGAAGGTATCTCGTGGGCATGTGGAAATTGGTGAACGGCCCGAGGGGGGTTCCAGGTTTTCTGACGGAAGGAGAGTGCCGTCCTGTGTCTTGGTGCGAAATGTGTCTCGGTGTTCCTTCGCCGGGCTCCGCCTGAGACCTTGTGATGGGTGTTCGCGGTCCGCTGTTACGGGGTTCCGTGACGGGATGGTCACCGGGATAGTCGACTGCGCACCAGGGTGTGGGCCTAGTGGGTGGCCGCAAGCCTGGTGACGGAAGCAGATGTTTCTTTATCGGCCTGCACGGCCAGTTCCGGCTTCTCGGCATCCCGCAATCACGGGCGACACGATTATCACCATGGTCAGGTGCCGTGCAATTGTCAGAGGGTACCGAGCATCGAAGATTGGGTCCTGACCGAATGTCGCCCTTCCGCCACTCGTTAATGGAACACCCTGGTACCTGATGGCGTTGGATCTGGCCGTGGACGATCGATCAAGATCCAAGCTAGTGGCTCGGGCTCTCACGCTGACCGTGGTTCTGGCCGCATGCGGCGGCACCTCTCTCGAAGATGGGACTTCGGCGTCGACAGCCTTACCATCGGCGTCGTCGAGCGCGGGAGACGATGCGGCTTCGACGTCTTCTTCCGGAACCGACACCAATTCTGAAGGACTGACCTTCTCGGTTGCTGACGGGTGGGTCGTCCGATTGCTCGGACCTGGCGTCAAGCCTGCGGTGGCTCTCGATCCGACAGGCGCACCGGGGATGACCTGGCTGTTCGAAAAGGTCGGTGAAGGCTTCGTTGCTTTTGCCGAATTGTCCGACGACTGGGAGGTTCAGATCCTGCGCGAAGGTTACTTCTACGGTCCGATTGGCCTGGCCTATAGCCCAGACGGCACGCCCAACGTGGTTATTCATGATCACCAGGCCGACAATTTCGACCCCGAACTAGGCGACCTTGTGAGGCTCTTCTGGGATGGCTCGACCTGGGTCGAGGACACTGCAGACAATGAGGGTCATGACGGTTGGGATGCGACCGTCGTCGTCGGAGACGATGGTGTTGTCCACGCTGCCGGAGTCGATCCAGCTCAGTTTGGGCGGACCGAAGGTGTCGAGTACTACCGCAACGACGGTTCCGGTTGGAATGTGACCGAGATTGGGAGTGGCCCCATCCCGTATCAGTACAACGTCGCCCTCGCTCTCGACCCCTCGGGATCACCTGCAATCACCTACTATGACGACACCGACCAGGATCTCATCTTCGCCAGTCTCGTGAACGGATCGTGGAGTCTGGAGCGGGCCGCCGAAGAAGGGAACGTCGGCAAGTATTCGTCGCTGGCCTACGACGCCGATGGCCGTCCGGCAGCCACCTTCTTTCGACAGACTGCCGGCACCGAAGGCGAAATCGTGTTCGCAGTACGGGGCGACGACGGATGGACCCTAGAGACCATTGGCGGTCTTGACGCGTTCTCCGAAGGCAACGCCCGACGCAATTCGTCGCTTGCGTTCGACAGCAAGGGTCGTGCCCACGTCGCTTTCTCGGACACAGAGGGTGTCTGGTACGGGGTGCGGGGCGACTCGGATTGGGATGTCATTCAGATCGTGGAGGCAGGCCTTCCTCTCGGACAGTTGGTCTCGTTGGTGCTCGACTCAGACGATCGTCCGCATCTTGGAATCTACGAAGTGACCCAAAGTCAGCCCCTTGACGGTCAGGTGGCATACATCACCACCCAATAGGGCTCACAGTTTCATGCCCGTGGACCCCTCGGGCCTTACCAATGAACAGGGGACAATCCCACTGGACCCTCTTGGACGCGGCGACAGGGGGCATACCCCTTGAAGCCTCTTTCGGATTGGGTAGCTCATGGAACCACCGCACGCGGTTCGGTCGAATCGTGGGCTACAGGCCAAGGTTCGACGCCGGTGGTCGGGTTTCTCGGAGGGCGACGGGAACCACAGGACGGTATCTCAGAGCGCTGCGAAAACGAGCTGGCGACTACGAGGGCCTGACGGGTTTCCCGATATCAGGAGCGGTACTTCCTGGCTCCTTTGAGAATTGGGGGCGTCTCCTTCGATTGGTATGCCGGCCGCTTTCCAGTCGGCGATTCCAAGTACGTAGTCGTAGACCTGTTCAAATCCGAGGGCTTCGAGCCGACACGCGGCTCGTGGAGACATGTCTCACAATCCGTCGTGTCAATAGACGACAACGGGCTTGTCCCGCTTCAGAATCGAACTCGTTTCATCGTTAAGCATCTTCAGAGGGATGTTGATGGCGCCAGGAATGTGCGAATTGAAGTATTCCCGCTCGGGTAACACGTCCACTACCTGAGCACCCTCATCATCGATGAGTCGAATGAGGCCCCGGCGGTCGATGCTGGTAGTCACGGCTGCTCCTCGTCGGCTTATGTCGGTGTAGAAGTTAGGTGTTCCGAGGTCGCGCCAGCATCGGACTTGACCGTCTTTCCCGCGGACGCCGTCGTCTCGTCCGAACCGACGAAATCAATCGCGATTGTGCCGAGGATGAATCCCACCCGTTTGCGGCCGAATTCGGCATGGGCATGTGCGATGCCGTGTGCCAGGCAGCGGACCGCCTTGTCCTCAGCACTCTCGAGGTTTCCTGTCTTGCGTTTCATGTCTCTCCTCATCTTCCTTTCTCGGTCATCCGTGGTTATGCGGTTCCAGTGACGCAAAGGCGTGTCCCGACTCCGGATCGGGGACGATGCGGCCTGGTGTCGGAATATGGGAGGCGACGACGACGGCGCCGGTTTCCTCTGCTGTTTGGATCAGACGGCGGCGTGTGCTGGCCGCAGTGTTAGGGATCGTGTCGAAGACGGAGTACCACCCGGGATGCTCGACCATGACCGAATGGGTGACGACATCGCCGAGATAGACCAGGGTTTCTCCTCGATCGCGAACAATCACAGAGAGGTGCCCTGGAGTGTGTCCCGGTGTGGGAACGAGTACGACCCCGGGAAGGATTTCGACTTCATCGTCGTGGGCTTCGACCAGTCCCGCGGCGCCAATTGGCTCGAGAAAGGCCCGGGTTTGGGGTGTCATGGGTCCGCCACCGTCGGATTCCATCCAATGGTTCCACTCGTCGGTGAGCAAATGATGATCGGCTCGAGAGAACCGCGGCTGCGACTTATCGCGTCCCGCGATAAGCCCACCAACATGGTCGGGATGGGCGTGGGAGAGGATCACGTGTTGGACTGAGTCGGGCTCGACGCCGGTCGCTCCCAAGGCGTCGCCCAGCGCATCATGGGATCCTCCGGGTCCGGCATCGACGACGACGACCTGTTCGCCACGGCGCAAGAGCAGGCTGGAATAGACGAGGCCCAGGTTGGTTCCGTCTATGAGATGTCTGGCGCAGGCCGCATCACGCTCACCGGCCGGAGCATCGGGGAAGAGGTACGCGGGAGGGCCCGCGGACTCGCCGTACCGGACAACCGTGCATTCGATGTCGCCGGTCCTGAAGGTGAAGTCAGTCGACATTCGGTATCGCCGGTGTCAGCTCAGACGGCTGCGAGGTCGCCATAGACGAGTTGGCCAAGCCGAAACCCGTCTTCGAGACTGAGGACCGCCGGGTCGCGCTCGGTCGGTACCCAGGATTCTGCGGTTGTGCGATCTTCGAAAAAATGTACGAAGTGACAGAAAGCAGCCTGGACCTCAGCGGCGGTCTTCGCCGTAGTATCGGGGTGGGGCACGACAACGGACATGACGGTTGTGGACGGTTCTGCACCGGTGACGCCTTCCGGAGTGATCGATACCTCCACTGCGACGTTGGTGGCCGGCGAGGTCGACTCGAGCCTGGCCGCCCGACCGATGATCGGCACCAGGAATAAAGAGTCCCAAGCACACCAGGTGCCCATGGTGACGTCGTCGAAATGGAGCCGGTGACGGCTGTCGCCGAGGGTGAGGCCGTTGAGTCCCACAATTCCGCCGTCACTCCACTCTGCGGAATGGCCGATCTCCTCGATGGTCCTCTCCGGTGTGTCGTGCTTGGCGGCAAGTTCGGCGATCTGTTCGGGTGCTACCGGCATTCCGAGACTCAGCTCCCGAACCACGTCGACGACGAGGGCCCGATATCCCGGGATCCGATCTCTGGCATCGCGCATCCTCCGGAGGACGAGGGCGATCTCTTCGACACTCTTGGCGTTCATGGTTTTCTCCAATCGGGGCAGCGTTTCAGTGGCTGCTGGGGTAGCGGGTCTGGAAGTCGATGAGTCCGACCCATTCCGGCTTGACAGTGATTCGTGCCATCCCGGTCATGGTTGTCTTGGCGT
>JAUXMQ010000130.1 GCA_030623125.1 Acidimicrobiia bacterium | reverse complement strand
GCTCAATCAACCGACCCAGTGGTCGGAGCCAACTCTGGCCGGTCTTCCCGGGTACAAGCCGACGAAAGAAGGCCATCCCAAGCAAATCAGAGCCGCTATCGAGCTCATCGAGTCCGCCGAGCGGCCGGTCCTCTACGTAGGTGGCGGAGTGATCAACGCGGGAGCCTCTGCGGAACTCGCCGAATTCGCAGTGGCCGTCAATGCGCCCGTGGTGACAACCCTCATGGCACGAGGGGCGTTCCCCGACGACCACCCTCTGGCATTGGGGATGCCGGGCATGCACGGCACCTATCCAGCCACGACAGCCATCCAGAATGCCGACCTGTTGGTCAGCCTCGGGGCACGGTTCGACGATCGTGTAACGGGCAGAGTCGATGCCTTCGCACCACACGCCAAGGTGATCCACGTCGACGTGGATCCCGCCGAGATCGGGAAGGTACGCAACGCCGAGGTGCCCATCGTTGGGGACGCCCGGCTGGTCCTCCGAGCTTTGATCGATCGGGTCCTCTCATTGAGAGACGCCTCTGACGCTCCGCGACGACAGAAGTGGTTCGACCAACTCGACTCTTGGAAGACGACTCATCCGCTGTCATACGACCAGGATCCCGATGGCCCGATCAAGACCCAGCACTTCATAGAGCGTCTCCACACAATCACCAATGGTGAGGCAGTCATCGTCGCAGGCGTGGGCCAGCATCAGATGTGGGCATCACAGTTCTGGGGTTTCTCCCGGCCACGCTCGTGGATCAACTCCGGCGGGCTGGGGACAATGGGATTCGCCGTCCCGGCGGCAATCGGAGCAAAGACCGCCAGGCCCGATGATCTTGTCTACGCGCTCGACGGCGACGGCTGCTTTCAGATGACTTTCCAGGAGTTGATCACGGCCTCCACCGAAGGCATACCCATCAAGGTCGCCGTCTTCAACAACGGCGGGTACGGCATGGTCAAGCAGTGGCAGAACCTCTTCTACGACGGTCGCCTCTCGGCCACCGATCTGGGCACCACGAACCCTGACTACCCGGCCCTCGCCGAGGCAATGGGCTGCGTTGGGCTCCGTGTTACTCATGCCGATCAGATCGACGTCACGATCGAAAAGTCCCTCAGCGTCAACGACCGTCCTGTGGTCGTCGAAGTGGTCACCGACCGCGACGAAATGTGCTTCCCAATGGTTCCGGCCGGTGGATCCAACGACGACGTCGTAATGGGTCCGGAGGATCTCTGATGCAGCACACCCTCTCGGTGACCGTCGAAGACAAACCAGGTGTCCTCGCCCGGGTCTCGGCGATGTTCTCCAACCGTGGCTTCAACATCCACTCCCTTGCTGTCGGACCCACCAACGTGGAAGGGCGGTCCCGAATCACGCTTGTCGTGGATGCTCCGGAGTTGGAACAACTCAAAAAGCAGCTTCACAAGCTGGTCAACGTCATCAGAGTCCAAGAGCTCGAGCCTTCCGACACCCTCGAGACCGAGGTGATGATTATCCGCGTCTCATGTGATCCGGCGAGCCGCGGTGAGGTGACCGACACGGCCGCCCTGTTCGCAGCCCGCATGATCGACCTCAGCCCAAAATCCATGACTCTCGAGATATCGGGCACACCCGAGCATCTCGCCTCGTTTCTCGAGCACGTCAGGCCATACGGAATCATTGAGCTGGTCAAGTCAGGTCGGGTGGCAATGAAGAGGCTGTCAGATGTATCTGCATCCCCAATTGGAGGACGCACACGATGAGAGATACTCGGTCGTGATAGGGAACCACTCTGGAAGGGTCGCCTTCAGACGCGCCCTCGATGACATGAGCATCGAGTTGAGCCCAAGCTCGTTCGAGCAGGCCTTCGCACGAATGGAGCGGGCAGCGAATCTGACTGGCCAAGTGTCCGAAGCCCAGCTGCAGGCCATAGTCGACGAAGTTGTGACGGGAACAGAGATTCTGCAAGAGGTGGCAGAGTCCTTCCAATGACAGCACACCGCATTGCTGTTGCGCCCGGCGACGGGACCGGACCCGAAGTAATCGCCGAGGCGGTCAAGGTTCTCGAGACGGCTGCCGACACCTTCGATTTCAATTTCGAGGCCACCACCTACGACCTTGGCGGCGAGAGATACCTCCGCACCGGAGAAACTCTCACAGGTCCCGACCTCGACGGATTCAAACACTCAGACGCCATCCTGTTCGGAGCGGTCGGACACCCCGATGTGCCACCCGGCGTCCTGGAACAGGACATCATCATCAAAATCCGACGGGAATTGGATCAGTACATCAATCTGCGCCCGATCAAGCTTCACCCTGGTGTCAACAGTCCCCTGTCCGGTGTTACCCCGGAAGATGTCGACTTTGTCGTTGTCAGGGAGAACAGTGAGGGCCTCTATTCAGGCAAAGGCAGCTTCACGGCCAGAGGATCACCCTTCGAGGTGGCTATCCAGGAATCGGTCAACACCCACTTCGCTGTCGAACGATGTGTTCGATTTGCGTTCGAGCTTGCCGCCACCCGGCCACGGCGACACCTCACCCTGTGCGGCAAGACCAATGTCCTCACCTACTCATGGGATCTGTGGGCACGAGTCTTCGATGAGGTCTCCACCGAGTTCGAGGACGTCACCACCGACTACGCCCACGTGGACGCGACCTGCCTGTGGATGGTCGAGGATCCGGGACGATTCGACGTGATCGTCACCGACAACATGTTCGGGGACATCATTACCGACCTGGGTGCAGCAATTCAGGGTGGCCTGGGAATCGCAGCCGGAGCGAACATGAACCCCGAGGGTGTTTCGATGTTCGAGCCGATCGGGGGGACAGCCCCGGGTTTTGAGGGCACCGGGCAGATCAACCCCCTGGCCGCCATCGGAGCAACGGCAATGATGCTCGATGATCTGGGAGAGGAGTCGGCGGCTCGAGCAATTGAGACCGCAGTTGGGGAAGTGGCAGGATCACTCCCCTCTCTCCAAGCCGGTCAGATGGACGCTACGACTTCTGAAGTCGGAGATCGTGTCGCCGCTCTCGTGGTCGCCACCAGCGCTGTGGAGACATCCCGATGAGCGGCAAGACCCTGTTCGAGAAGATATGGGAGACGCGTGTCGTTGACAGCCCCGCCCAGGAAGCCGCCAGAGTGAAGGCACTAGCCGAGAGCGGCAACTTGGACGATGGCAGTTCCGCAGTGGAGCGACAGGAGTTGTTGTACATCGACCTTCATCTCATCCACGAAGTGACCTCTCCACAGGCCTTCGAGGGTCTTCGCCGTGCGGAACTGCCGGTGAGAAGAGCCGATCTCACCCTGGCCACGGTCGACCACAATGTGCCGACCTTCGGACGGGACGAACCCAACCCCGACCCGCTGTCGGCGAAGCAGATCAAGGTGATGCAACAAAATGCCGGGGAGTTCGGGGTCACTCTCTTCGACATCTTCGATGCCCGTCAAGGAATCGTCCACATCATCGGGCCTGAACAGGGGTTCACCCAGCCTGGAATGACGATCGTGTGTGGTGACAGTCACACGTCGACACATGGAGCGTTCGGAGCGCTTGCATTTGGCATTGGGACATCTGAAGTCGAGCATGTGCTTGCGACACAGACACTGCGTCAGATCCGACCAAAGACGATGTCGGTCGAAGTCGCTGGAGAACTCAGCCCCGGCGTGACGGCAAAGGACGTGATCCTCGCCATCATCAATGAGATCGGGGTCAGCGGAGGCAGAGGTCATGTGATCGAGTACCGCGGCGAGGTCATTCGCAACCTCTCGATGGAAGAGCGAATGACGGTCTGCAACATGTCTATCGAAGCAGGAGCTCGCGCCGGGCTCATTGCTCCAGACGAGAGAACCTTTGAGTACATGCGGGGTCGTCCTCACGCTCCTGGCGAAGACGACTGGGCACGCTCCGTCGAACAATGGCGCCAACTCCCCACCGACGAAGATGCTCGATTCGATCGAGAGGTCTCAATCGATGGCTCCCGGATACGGCCCTACGTGACGTGGGGCACCAATCCGGCACAGAGCGTCACCATCGACGGACACGTCCCCCATCCCGATGAAATGGCCGCCGGAGAACGAGAGACCGCCGAGCGGGCATTGGCCTACATGGACCTCGCTCCGGGGACTCCGATCCGCGAGATCCGGGTCGATCGGGTATTTCTCGGCTCCTGCACCAACGGTCGCATCGAGGACATGCGGGCAGCGGCAGCCGTGGTCGATGGCAGACAGGTTGCTCCGGGTGTGAGCGCAATGGTGGTCCCGGGCTCGGGGTTGGTGAAACATCAGGCCGAGAAGGAGGGTTTGGCAGACATCTTCATAGCCGCCGGATTTGACTGGCGGGACGCCGGCTGCTCGATGTGTCTCGGCATGAACCCCGACGTCCTGGCTCCGGGAGAGAGATGCGCGTCGACATCCAACAGAAACTTCGAGGGCCGCCAAGGCCCGGGGGGCCGTACCCATCTCGTCAGCCCCGAAATGGCTGCAGCCGCCGCCGTTGCGGGCCATTTCGTCGATGTGACCGAGGTCATGGCGTGAGAAAGTTCTCTGCGGTAACCGGGCGAGCAGTCCCGATCGATCGTGAGAACGTCGACACCGATCAGATCATCCCGGCACGGCATCTCAAACGCATCGAGCGTGACGGGTACGGGCCTTTTGTCTTCGGGGCGTGGCGCGACGACCCTGACTTCGT
>JAUXMQ010000055.1 GCA_030623125.1 Acidimicrobiia bacterium | reverse complement strand
GGCCCGGAGTTTCAAGCCCTTTATGAGTACGCGGTGGCCAACACGCTGCCCAATCTTGATCCAGCCAATGGTCTTTACGCGATCACGGGTAATCAGGAACTCGACGACAGGATCTGGGAATTGGCCTTTGAGCGGGGATACGTTCTCCGTCCAACGGTTTCGGGTGATCTCTCCCGGGTCGGTGGTGTTGCCATGCAGCCTCAGGCGGCAGATGCCTGGATCGGCCTGCGAACCGAGGCGCGGAATGCGGGTATGGGGTTCATCCTTTCCTCGGCATACCGCTCGCCGGCGGCTCAGCGAACCCAGTTCCGCTCCAAGCTCGGGGGCACATCGGATAGTGCCATCAACGCTGCCCTCACCTGGTGGTCGATCCCGGGAACCTCGAAGCATCACGCCGGATACGCCCTCGATTTTCGATACTCAGATGGCACATTTGGCGAGTTTCGAAGAACTCGCGATTACACGTGGCTCAGCGAGAGCAATTTCGCGGTCCCCATGCGACATGGTTTCGTCCCTTCCTATCCAGATGATGTTGTCAGTCAGGGACCAAATCCGGAGCCCTGGGAGTTCGTGTGGATCGGGACAGGGCTGATTCTCTGTGGAATTCCGCAGAACGTCGAGTTGGTCGTGATGGGTCCGGCCGCCGCTGTTGTCAGCGAGATCGCAGCGTGCCCCGGAGGAGCGGATGTGGCGACGCTCCCTCGTTGGCTGGGTACCTAAGGGCGCAAGACGTAGAAGGCCGAGAAGCTGTTGGTGATGGCATCCAGTTTCTCGAAAGAGGAGAATCCGGCTTCGTCCGCCATGCGCTCGGCGGTCTCGGTTCCCCATGCCGCACCGAGTCCTGCCCCGTCCCTTGCAAGGGATTGAGTCATGCAGTGGAGCGCGGAGATCCCGTAGAGCAGCGCACCCCGATCGTGGAGGTTGTTCTCCAGGTACGAGCTGGCGTCGGGTTCCATCATCAAGTAGACCCCAGCGGTTCTCAACGCCTCCCGGATATGCCCTAACGCCGCCATCGGGTCAGCCAGATCGTGGATCACGTCGAAGCTGGTGATCAGGTCGAAACCGGGCTCGGTGGGTATTTCCTCGACGGTGTAGTCGTGAAACTCGAGATTGGCGAGGTTCTCGGATCGGCTCCGGGCGACGGCAATCGAGTCACTAGAAACGTCAAAACCGAAAACTTCGGCATTGGGAAAGGCCTCAGCTATGAGGACTGCGGCAGTGCCGGAGCCACAACCAACATCGGCGACGCGAATCCCTTCGTCGAGTCGATCGATCAGGCCGGTTACAGCGGGAAGCCACTTCTTTATCAGAAACACCCTCTGGGAGGGGCCGTTCCCGCGGTCGATTCCTTTGATGAAGCCTGGGCCAAACTCTTCGAATCCCACTCCACCCCCGTGGACTGTGGCGGTGGCCACTCCTTCGATCTGACTCATCACCAGGGGAAGCATGTCGAGCCATCCGCCCATGAAATAGGGGCTGGCGTCACTCGAAAGGAAGAGAGCATGTTCAGGAGGAAGGGTGAATACACCGGTGTCGGCGTCGTACTCCACAACTCCGGCTGCGGCGAGGCCGGAAAGAATCTCTCTTGTGTAGCGAGCCTCGAGACTTGCCCCTTCGGCTATCTCTTCGGCTGTTCCACTCTCGTGCTCTCCTAGATAGGCGCTCAAACCGGAGCGGTCGGCCACGGCAAGCAGTCCGATCGTGGTAGCCCCCGATGCAAACCCAACGAACTTCTCGCGGAAGGCCTCGACTTTGGTTCGGTCCATGTGTTTCCATTCAATCATCCCCGCTCAGGCGATGACGACTACTTCGGCTGTGGTTTGAGATATGGCCATGGCATGGTCCCTGGTCACCAGGGGTACCTCAAGAGTTTCGGCGAGGGCAAGGTATGCGGCGTCGTAGGCAGAGAGAATATGGCGAAGCTGCCAGATTCGGGGGAGAAGGAGATCGTGGGGGAAGCGGCTGAGTCTCATCTCCATGATGCCTGAAAGAGCACCGGAAGCGACCCTCTCGTTGATTCTTTCCGCTCTCAATAGCCGGCGCACAGTGTGGGCCACTTCGAGGTCGATCAGGTGTGGTGCTCCCAGCGGTTCCCATCCCATCCGTTGCATTGCTTCTTCGATGTCGTCTGATTCCTCCTGGTATTCCATCAGTAATGGGATCAAGGCAGAGGCATCAACGATTATCAAAGACTGTCCCGTAGCTCTCTGATCATCTCCTCGGGTGACGGCCCGGGCTTGACGGGGCCTCGTAGCCTGGCCCGCTCGAGGACCTCTTTGGGACTGAGTCCCTCGGTTTCTCTTGTCACGATCCGCAGAAGAAACTCCGAAAGGGAGATTCCCTCGGCTGCTGCCTTGGACTTGAGACGTCGGTGTACGTCATCCGGCATGTTTCGAATCTGCACCATCTTGGACATGTCTTCAATAAATATCAGCATGTGCAGCACATGTCAATGGCACTCTGAGCATGCGATATCCAGATGGTCAGAGAATCTGACCATCCTTGATTGTCTCCGAGAGGAGATCAGAGGCAGGGCGATAGGGAATGTGAGCCGGTGATGGCGCATCGAGAATGACGAGATCGGCCGGTGATCCTTCCTTGATCTGTCCTCGATCTTCGAGACCAAGGGACAGCGCGCCACCACGAGTTGCGGCCCAGATCGCCTCCTCAACGGTGAGGCCCATTTGAACAACTCCGAGCGAGATCACCAGTCCCATTGTCTCGATGTACGAGGTTCCAGGGTTGCAGTCGGTGGCCAGGACAACCGTGCAACCCGCATCCCAGAGCATGCGACCAGAGGGCTGGGGAGTCCCCAACGTGTAGGCGGCGCCGGGAACCAGCACGCAGGTGACACCGGCCCCGGCAAGGGCCGCCGCGTCGTCGGGAGTGACATGATCGAGATGGTCTGCTGACAAGGCGCCAATCTCGGCAGCGAGAGCTGCGCCACCGAGATGGCTCAACTGCTCGACGTGGACCCGCGCCGGTAAGCCGAGAGCTTTCGCCGCCTCGAAGATGGCTCGGGCCTCGTCGACCGAGAACACGCCGTCCTCGACAAACACGTCACAGAAGTCGGCAAGATCCGCTGTTGCCGGGAGCATCTCGTTGATAACCAACTCGACATAGCCATCCCGATCCGATCGGTACTCACGCGGAACCGAATGGGCACCAAGGAAAGTGGTGCGAATGGTGACAGGCAGTTCGTCGCCGATGCGACGGGCGACCCGAAGAAGACGAAGCTCGGTTTCGAGGTCGAGCCCATATCCGGATTTGATTTCGACGGTGGTGGTGCCACCCCGGATCATGGTCCAGACCCTTTGGGCAGCCAGATCAAAGAGCGTTTCCTCTGAGGCTGATCGGGTCGCCTCGACGGTGGAGAGGATGCCGCCTCCCGATGCCGCGATATCGCTGTACGACTCCCCCGCGAGACGTCGGGCGAACTCATCGGAGCGATCCCCGGCAAAAACGAGATGGGTGTGGGCGTCTACGAACCCGGGTATGACGGCATTGCCGGAGACATCCAGCCTTTTCCGCCCCTCCTGATCAGGTGCGTCAGCCATCGATCCGGCGTATGTGATAATCCCGTCATCGACGACGACCACCGCATCGGCGTCCGGGTCCCCGACGTTGGTGGTGAGGTGGCCGATCCCCGTGATGAACAAGTCCGACATCAGGCCGTCAGCGATCCGTCCGCAATGAGATTGGCCACGATCTCGATCTCGCTCGACAGCGATCGGTCTCCGGTCAACGACGGTACGTGTTCTCGGACGACGCCGGCGATTCGGGCTGTTCCAACAGCCGCTTCCAATGGTGCTCGATAGTCGATTCCCTGGACGGCACAGAGAATCTCGATTGCAAGAACTCTTCTGACGTTGTCGAGAACCTCGAGGAGTTTCTTCCCGGCGCCCCAACCCATCGAGACGTGGTCCTCCTGCCCTCCGGAGGTGGGGATCGACTCGATCGAAGCAGGATGGGCAAGGACTTTGTTCTCGGCCACGAGTGCCGCCTGGACGTACTGGCTGATCATGTACCCCGAGTCGAGGCCAGGATCAGCAGCGAGGAACGCAGGCAGGCCACGGGAGCGGACAGGGTCAAGAATTCGGTTGGTCCTTCTCTCGGAGATCGACGCCAGTTCCGACACCGCAATGGTGGCGAAGTCGAGGATGAAGGCGAGCGGTTGGCCATGAAAGTTTCCCCCAGAAAGCACCTCTCCCGTTTCGGGGAAGACGATCGGGTTGTCCACGACTGAGCCCATCTCCCGGGCAAGGACCGCTTCCATGTGGTCGAGAGTGTCGGTGACTGCTCCGTGAACCTGAGGTGAGCATCGCAGCGAGTAAGCGTCCTGGACGGCATGCTCGAAGTCATCGGTGTGACTGGCCATGATCGACGAACCGTCGAGGAGGTTGGCGATCCGCTGAGCCGAGCGAATCTGTCCCGGGTGAGGACGTAGTTGGTGGACCTCTGGCATGAACGGGCGACCACTACCCATCATCGCCTCCACTGTGAGAGCGACAGCGATATCGGCCGCTTCCACGAGTCGACGGGCACGGTCAAGGGCGATTGCACTCATCGCGGACATCCCTTCGGTCCCGTTCAGTAGCGATAGACCCTCTTTCGTCTGAAGTTTCACCGGCTCGAGCCCGGATTCGGAGGTTGGGACCACCTTGTCGCCCAGCTTGACCCAGCCCTCCCCGATGATGGGAAGGGCGAGATGGGCAAACGGCGCAAGGTCGCCTGATGCTCCCACCGAACCCTGGGAGGGGACGATGGGAAGAATGTCGCGGTCCAGCATTTCGAGAAGTTTCTCGACGATCGCCGGGCTCACACCTGAATGTCCCTGGGTCAAAGTTCGTGCCCTCAGAAGAAGCATGGCCCTCACGAGCTCGTCGGGAAGGGGGTCGCCGACGCCGGTGGCGTGGGAGCGGATCAGGTTGTACTGAAGAGATTCGCCTTGCTCCCTGCCGATATGAGTGTTCGCTAAAGCTCCGAACCCCGTCGTGACGCCGTAGACCACCTGGTTGGATTCCACGGCTGCGTCAACGATGTCGCGGGCGGGTTGAAGTCGAGCTTCGAGGTCGTCTGCTGCTTTGGATCTGGCGCGTCGATACGCCACGTCGACAACCTGTTGCGGAGAGAGCGGGCCACCATCAACTATGACTGTTTCCACGGCCCGCGACGGTAGCTAGCGGTAGCGTCGCGGGATGTCTACGACACAGAAGATTCGCTACTCGGACTGTGACCCACAGGGCATTGTCTTCAACGCCAACTATGCCCGTTACTGGGATGATGCCATTACCGATTGGTTCGAAGAGTTGGGTTTTGGCGGGACCGAACTGGGTGGCATCGGTGTCGACGTCGTCACCGCCAGGCTCGAGATCGATTTCAAGGCCGCCGCCAGACTCGGCGACACACTCGTGACCGAAGCCGCAGTGGAGCGGTTTGGCGAAACCTCGATGACCGTGCTCGTAGACACAAGTCGCGAATCAGACGGTCTGACTGTTGCTGTGGGCAGGGCTGTGTATGTGTTCGTTAAACCAGCCGATTTCCGACCTATCGCGGTGCCTGAGTCGTTTCGGGAGGCAGCCGCTAGGAATGTTGGCACCTCCGGTTAGCGTTTAGGAGAACATGAAGGATCTCACACCTCTCCTCTCCGAGCCGGGTACCTCGTTGGCCGTGGTCGGGGCTACCGATCACCCCACCAAGTACGGAGGGATCATCTACCGCGACCTCAAGAGCAAGGGATATCCCGTGTTTGCGGTCAACCCCTATCGCCAGTCAGTCGACGGGGATGACTGTTGGGCCAAGGTGTCTGATCTTCCCGCGAAGCCGACGATCGTCGTTCTCGTCGTGCCGGCGAAACGGGGCATCGGTGTTCTGGAGGACTGTGCCGACGAAGGGATTCGCAACATCTGGATTCAGCCGGGCGCCTTCTCGATGGAGATGGCTGACGTTCTCGAGGCTGGAGATTTCGATTGGCTGGCCGAGGCATGTGTGATGGTCCGGGCCAGAGTCGCAGTCGCCTAGAGCCGTCCCCGAAACAGTTCCCTGGCGATGATATTGCGCTGGATCTCTGACGTTCCCTCATAGATTCGAGGGGCCCTCACTTCACGGTAGAGATGAGCTAGCGTCGAGTCGGCCTCCAAACCGCGGGCACCCAAGACCTGAATGGCGACGTCGACGGCCTTCTGTGCGGTCTCGGTGGCGTGGAGTTTCGCCATGGCGGACTTGCCCGTGAGGGATTCCCGATCACCCGAGTCGTAGGTCTCTGCGGCCGAGTAGATGAGGTGCTCGGAGGCTGCAATTGCCACTCGAACGTCAGCCAGTTGGTGGGACACCCCCTGAAACTCTGAGATGGGAGTGCCGAAAGCCTCCCGGCCGGCGGCATGCTCCGCTGCTATCCCGAGGGCGGCTTCCGCCATTCCCAGAGCGAAGGCGCCGACGCTGGGGCGGAACAAGTCCAGGGTTTGCATGGCGACCTTGAAGCCCTGGTCGACCTCACCCAGGACGTGGTCATCAGGCACATAGACACCATCGAACATCCAACGACCCAACGCATGAGGCGAGACCATCTCGATCGATTCTCCTGTGATGCCCTCGAGGGAGATCGGCACTGCGAACGCAGTTACTCCCCGGTGCCCGGCGCCCTCAGTGGTTCGGGCGAACACTGTGGCGACGTCTGCGTCGGGGGCATTCGAGATGTAGGTCTTCTCCCCGCTCAGACGGTATCCATCACCATCACGCTTGGCGCTCATTGAGAGATTTGCTGCGTCTGAGCCGGCCCCAGGCTCGGTGAGGGCGAATGCCGCTATTGCTTCCCCGGAGCGGATCGCCGGCATCCACTTTGCCTTGATTGACTCGTTCTCTGAGAGATGAATGGGGATGCCTCCAAGACCCTGGACGGCGAACGCCGTCTCTGCCTCGGTGCACACCCGGGCGAGACCCTGGCGAATCCGACACAGATCCGATGCCGATACCCCATGATCGGCGAATAGCCGATCGAGAAGCCCTGCCGATGCAATGGCCGCGAGCAACTCTCGATTGACTCCTCCATGAGATCGTCCCTCAGCAATCGGGACAAGGGCCTGGCCCAGCCGCTCCGAGTCAGCAACCAGGTGGTGGGCTTCCATGTTCGATTCAGGAGGAGCTGCCGAGTTGCCCCAGGAT
>JAUXMQ010000212.1 GCA_030623125.1 Acidimicrobiia bacterium | reverse complement strand
AGTGGGTGGTGAACTTCGACATCGACTACTTCTCATCTGACTTTCTTCGAGCGGTTCTCAACCAGCCGGACTCTGTGGATCTGGTCATCGGATCCAAACGGGATCCTGAATCGGAGGATCGTCGACCCTTCATCCGTCGTATCGCCACGAGGGTGTTCAATCTTCTCCTCAGAGTGATTCTCCGCTCCGGAGTATCCGACACCCACGGCATGAAGGGATTCCGCCAAGAGCTTGTCGAGAGCCTCACGCCACAGGTGGTGAGCACCAAGGACCTCTTCGACACCGAGCTGGTGGTGAGGGCCGAACGCGGCGGCTACAAGATCGTTGAAATCCCGGTGACCGTCGAGGAGATCAGGGCCGCCAAGTCGTCGCTCATCAAACGGGTCCCGCGAACAGTGATGGGTCTGCTCAGGATCCGACGGATTCTGAAGACTGAGTAGTGGTCTGTCGACTGCGTCGCCAGGCGACGAAACCACCGATGATCAGGGCGGCTCCGCCGACGAGGGTCAAGATCTGACCCGACGACTCGGCCCAGGTGTCCTCGAACTCGATGACCACCTCGTTGCCGGTTGGCACCACCACCATCAGTGAAGGCGCGGCCCGCCAGGGCCCGTCGGCGCCGGTCGCCGTCCAGTTGGGGAAGTAGGAGATCTTCACTACATGTGGCACACCCACCGCCTCGGTGGTGAACGAGATCCTGTGATCCTCGACGACGATGTTCGACACGGGATCCTCGGGAACATCGATCTCGGTGTCAGGGCGCTCTTCGATCGACTCGATCCGCGGCCACTCGGCGGGCCCATTTGCAACGACCCAGCGATCCATCTCGTCGATGTCCTCGTACCACTCGAGAGCCATGTCATGGAAGCCGGGGAGAGGCTCACCGTCGGTGCCCGTCACCGAGCCGGAGCCGGTCAGCGGACCGAAGAGGGAGCCATCCGGCACTTCATAGACGGCCGGCAAATGGGTGGCTGTCTCGACCAGTTGGGTGTCGGGGAGCCTGAAGATCTTGAATGGCTCGGTCGTTGTGATCAGCTCGAAGTCGTCTATGCCGAGAGCCTTTTCGGCCGCCTCCGGTGTGAACGACACGTAGTAGTCCACCCCGTAGACATCCATGTGCTCGAGCCCCCGCTCCATGTCGAAGGAGTGGTACTTGAGCCCGGGAATGGGATTTGAGGACTTGAACGACATCTCGGAATGGTTGATGAAGTGAAACGGAGTGGTCAGCGAGGATTCGAAGAAGAGACCTTCCATCGACTTTTGAGAGCCTTCGGTCCAATACGGGATCAGCATCGGTGACATCGGAGTCCCGTACTTGTTGAGCCCTGAGTTGTTCTCCCACATCACACGACCGTCAGGAAGCCGATCCAACTCGACCATCAGCGACTGGTACTCCGGCCACGGCTCTTTGGCCTCGTAACCCTCGAAGTTCCAGCGTGACCATCCATCGATGAAGGTCACACCGGCTGTTGCTCCCAGCACGACGATTGCCACCGCCGTCGTGGTCAGGAAGTTGCGAGTGTTGATCATGGCGGGAGCAAGGAGGCTGGCGGCGACAACACCGATACCCACGACGGCCACGATCCCCCAAGCCCAGCGAGGGAATTCGGTGGAGTCGGCTACGAGCCCGACCGCCACGGCAAAAGCGACCGCGAACACGAGACTCGCCCAGAGTTTGGGTACGCGGCTGGGAAGTCGTCTCGACATCCAGACCACAGCAGCCCCGAAACCGATGGCGGCGAAGAAGGCGACACCGAAATACCAGTACGGCAGAAGACGCCCGTTCCACAGCTTCCATCGCGTGCCGTCGAATACTTCCGGGAAGAGGTCGGGCAGCACCGTTGGAAGTGGGTAGTAGATGACCGGGAGCAGCGTCGCGCCAATCATCGGCGCGGCTCGGGAGGTCTTGCGTATGGCCCATATGGCGCCGGGAATCGCTATCGGAAGGAGTAGCCAGAGCTCCACCGGAAAAACCTCTTCCCATCTCGTCAGGGGTGTCCAGGCCATGTCCGAAGTCAGACCGATTCGGGCCACCAGCGGGAGAGCCCAGAAGGCAGCGATCGCAAACCCCCAGACCCACACGGTCAGGGTTCGCCAGAAACCTTTCTTCCATGCCAGGACGAACAAAGAGGCGAAGATCACGACAATCGTGGTCAGTACATGCGAAAGGGCGGTGAGGGCAAGGACCAGTGCTGCCCATTTCGTATATCGGCGATCGTCTCGCACCGCCTTCATCAGCAAACCTAGATACACCAGAGACAGGGCGAACGACCATGAGTAGGTGAACTCACCGGCCAGGGTCGACGCAACATTCCCGCCGTAAATAGAAAAGCTCTCGAGGAAGGCGAACACCACCCCGGCTCCGGCCGCTATGAGAGCAATGTGGCGGTTGAGTCTCATCGCCCGGGTGTGGAAGTAGATCGCGGGCGGCAGGGCCAGCAAACCCAGGACCGTCACCAATTTGAAGGCGACGCCGTAGGGCAGAAAGACATCGAGTGCGACGATTGTCAGCGAAGGAAGCGGGAAATAGAAGTAGAAGGCGGGGAATCCGGCGAACCAGTCATTGGACCAGCCGAGAATCCTTCCCACCGGGAGGAGGTTGTCACGCAGATAGGCGGGTCCGAAAACATGGGCACCCATGTCTCCGCCTGTCGGCGTCGTGGCTGTGAAGATGAGCCACGGGTTCATCACAACGAAGATGATCAGGGACGCCCCGGCCACCAGAACAATGGGCAGGATTGGGACCTTGGAAAGCCTCCCCCGCAGGGAGGTCACGTCCTGGATTGCCGGACCATCTCCAAGACCTGCGTGACGTCTATGTCGACGCCATCACGGTTCCACCACTTCTCCTCACAGTTGTGGCAAAAGAAGAAACGAACCTCGATCTCGTCGGGGAGAATGTGCTCTATCTCGAGAACGTCAGTTTGGGAGCATTCGGGGCAGTCCTTTGGGCTTCGATCAGTCGGCAGCCTGGTCATGGTAAATCGGGTCGCACTTAAGACAACGACTCTTCGTCGAGAAGCCTGCCCACATACCGGCTCGTCCGTTTCCCGTTCTCGGTCCAATACGCGTACCAGTAGGGGCCGCGGGGACATTTAGTGCAGTCTCGCTTGCCACACCTGACCATCTGCTGCCGCATGCTGACCTTGGGCTCATGGCT
>JAUXMQ010000191.1 GCA_030623125.1 Acidimicrobiia bacterium | reverse complement strand
GCACACTGAGTGCCTTCTATTTCGATCGGATGCGTCCCGAATTCAAGGTAGCCCTCGAAGCCTGGCTCAAACTCGATCCCTTGCAAACAGCGGGGGCGCCGGCGTCACCCTTTGCCATGGAGGAGTACGTCCTTGTCAACGCCGTCGAAGCAGCCAGACTCCAGGACCTCGCCGACCAACACGCCGCCGACGCCGCCGTGGCGAACCAGACGTCCGACGACTACGTGCTGACAGTGGTTGCCTTTGCCCTGGTCCTGTTCTTCGGAGGAATTAGTTCCAAGTTGGGAGAGAAGAGAAACAGGTACCTGACCATTGGGGCGGCGGTACTCCTGTTCAGCGGTGCCACCTGGGTTCTCTTGGCTCTGCCCAAGATCATGCCGTTCTGAACGGACGACTAGTGGTGTGTCGCACAAATAACCACCGCATCTCTCCGGCCCTCGATGCCCCTGGCTTCGTCCTCCGCCTTGACGCAGCTACGGCTGCGCCTTTGTTGTGCGTCCTGGCCAGATGACACCGATGACTCGGACATATGCTGGCGCTATTTCCACGACACACCACTAGGCCTGTTCGAGTGGCGCCCATGCCAACAGCAAGCGTTTCTTTCCCTGGGTGTCGAACATGACCTCCGCTTCGGCGCGGTCGCCTTCGCCGACGACCTCACGAACGGTGCCCAACCCCCACTTCTGATGACGGACCCTGTCACCCGGCGCGATCTGATCTGACGAGACCGTGGTCGTCGGACCCCTGGAAGCAGCACGATCCACAGGACTGCGACGTTGCCGCTTGCCGGCCTTGGTCATCAGCTCCTCGGGAAGTTCCTTGAGGAATCGCGACGGCGGGTTGTACGAGGATCCACCAAACAGCATCCGGCTCCAGGCGGATGTCAGGTAGAGACGATCCTGAGCTCTTGTGATGCCGACATAGGCGAGCCGTCGCTCCTCCTCCAGCTCATCGGGGTCGCCGAGGGAGCGCATATGGGGAAAGACACCGTCTTCCATGCCTGCGATGAATACCGCAGGAAACTCCAGACCCTTGGCTGTGTGAAGGGTCATGAGGGTGACGGCGCCCGCTCCCTCATCCCATTCGTCGATGTCGGCCACCAGTGCCGTCGACTCCAGGAAGATCTCGAGTCTGCGAAGGTTCTCCAGCGCATCGAACTCCTCATCGCTGATGATCGCTCCCTCATTCGAGCTCTCGAACTCGGAGGCCACACCGACCAATTCGCGCAGGTTCTCGACGCGACCCATCGCCTCGATGGTTCTTTCTGCTTCGAGATTGGCCAGCATCCCCGTGTCATCGAGAACTGCCTGGACTCCCACTTCGACGCCGCCCTCATCGGTCTTCTCGCGCAACCGATCGATGAGACCGACAAACTCGAGGATCGACCTCTGCGCCCTCGAGTTGAGCTGAGGTATATCGGCCGCCTGCTGCAAACCTTCGAAGAAGCTCACGCGCTGTCCCTGGGAGTAACGATCGACATGGGCGACCGTGGTGTTTCCTATTGCGCGACGCGGCTCGTTGATGATGCGCTTGATCGAGACTTCGTCCGAAGGGTTCACCAGCACGCGTAGATAGGCAATAGCGTCCTTGATCTCCTTGCGGTCGTAAAACTTGACGGAACCGACGACGCTGTAGGGAACTCCCCGTCTGACGAAGACATCCTCGATGACCCGGGACATTGCGTTCGTCCGGTAGAACACAGCGAAATCGGAGAGATTGAACCCCTCGTCCTTGAGACGCTCTATCTCATCAACCAGATAGCCGGCCTCGTCATGTTCGTCCTCTCCCTCAAAACGTGTGATCGGCACTCCCTTGCCCCGGTCTGACCAGAGATGCTTAGGCGTCCTCTTGGTGTTATTGGAGATAATCGAATTGGCGGCTTCGAGGATCGTCTCGGTGGACCGATAGTTCTGGTCGAGAACGATCACCCTGGCGTCGGGATAGTCCTTCTCGAAGTCCCGAATGTTGCGGATGTCCGCACCTCGAAACTTGTAGATCGACTGGTCGGAATCACCGACGACGCACAGATTTCGATGACTCGCCGTCAGCTGTTTGACCAACATGTATTGAGCCCTGTTGGTGTCCTGGTACTCGTCGACAAGGACATACCGGAACCTCTGTTGATAGTGCTCGAGAACCTCGGGAAAGGCGGCGAACAGCTCCACCGTCACCATGAGCAGATCGTCGAAGTCCATCGCCGACGCTTCCACCAGACGCTGCTGATACAGCCGATAGATGTCGGCAACCTGGGTGTGAAAGAACCCATCTCCCTGGTCGGCGAAAGACTCGAAGTCGACAAGTTCACTCTTTGCGTTCGAGATGACTCCTTTCATCGCCTTGTCGGGAAACCGCTTGGAGTCGAGATCGAGGTCTTTTGTGACCATTCGGATGAGACGCAAAGAGTCGGCGTCGTCGTATATCGAGAAACCCGAGCGATAACCGAGCCGGGTTGCCTCCCGTCGCAGAATACGCACGCAAGCCGAGTGGAAGGTGCTGACCCACATGGAGTTGACCACTCCCCCAACCAGTGCACCCACACGAGCCTTCATCTCGTTGGCAGCCTTATTGGTGAAGGTGATGGCGAGAATTGACTCGGGAGGGACTCGGAGATCCCGAATCAGGTGGGCGATCCGATATGTGAGCACCCGTGTCTTGCCCGAACCTGCCCCGGCCACGACAAGGACGGCGCCTTCGGTCGCGGCCACTGCCTCCCTCTGCGTGGGATTTAGGTCGGCGAACAGCGGCGACTCAGCCGGAACATCATCAGCGAACCACTCGGCCTGCATCTAAGGGCTCTCCAACGTACGTACGGTCGCATGTTTCGGCGAGACAGTGGCGTCGCCTCGCCGCACCGCAGGAGGAAGACGCACCCGATGCGGTGCGTCGAGGATGAGGAGGCCGCGAGCGGGGTCACCTGTCCGTTGAAACGTCAGCGTACTTGCGTTGGGGGGCACTAAGCCGATGGTACAGGCCGACCGGGACGAATCACACAGTTGTAATCAGACCGTCCGGGCAGCCTCTGGCACCTCGAGCGCGTTTCCGTTCTCGTCCTCCGGGGAGACGGGACGATCCGCCCCGCCGAGAAGGGTTCGACGACGAAGTGGCAGCGAATAGCAGAACCGGGCACCAGTCGGGAAACGACGCTCATACCAAACGTCTCCGCCCATCGCCCTCGCCAGACGTCTGGCGATTGGAAGGCCGAGGCCGATGCCCGAGGCCTCTCGCGCATCACCTTTGGAGAGTTGCTCGAAGTTCTCGAACACCTTCCGGGTCTCCTCGTCGGGGACTCCGGGGCCGTTGTCCGAGATGATGACCAGGTATTGGTCGCCCATCACGAACCCCTCGATCATTATCTGGTCACCGCCGTACTTCCGCGCATTCTCCATGAGGTTTCGCATGACCTGTTGAACGCGTCGCTGGTCGGCAAGCACGCGGACCCCATCCGGGAGTGACACGAGCGATGTCTTCTTCTCACCGTTGGGGAACACCATGAGGGCGACATCCTCGATGAGATCACCAAGGTCAAACAGCTCTGGATCGAGGCGGAGTCGGTTGGCCTCGAGACGTGGGATGACAAGAACATCCTCG
>JAUXMQ010000018.1 GCA_030623125.1 Acidimicrobiia bacterium | reverse complement strand
CACCAGTGGGTCAGGAGGGTTCATCCCTAATATCTCGGTTGGGAGAGCCGGCCGGAAGTTCACGGCGACGGCGGCGTTTGAATTCGGCTGCGTTCCTCAAGACTTCCATGGGCAGATCCCACTCCGCCATACAGCGGATCCTTCGGACGGTGTCCTCATCAATGTCGATCTGCTCAGCGAGCTCGGCGTCACTTAGCTGATTGACTCTCTCGAGAAGGACGCCGCCATCTTCCGATGCGACCCATTTGGAGTAGGACAGCGAGAGTCGGAGCACATCGTCCTTGTATTTCTCGTATATCTCCGTGGGGACGCAATACATGTCGTATGACGTCTTGCCGAACTCACTTTCCTCGAGGCCGCTGTCTTGTCGGCTGCGCTCGAGTATCTCTGCGGCATACGACGGCGTCGTTTCAGACATTGGCTCTTCTCTCCCGCAATCGAATCGCACGCCGGTTGACCGGACACACTCGCATGCACTCGATGCAGCGTCCCCATATTCCCCGACCCGGCGGGTCTTCGATGTATTTCCTGGCCTGACCAATCGCGAGATGTTTCCGTCGTTCCGGATCCTTCTCTTCGACGATTTCGGGTAGCAGCCGGAGGTAGGCCGTATTCATGGTGGTGTTCGCCCTTGTGGCGCACAATTGCCGGTAGAAGGTGACTTCTTTCAGGCGACCATTCTCGATCATCCCTTCGATCGCGCTGCAGGATCTAATGCATGGCGTTGTTCCGTCCTCGGCATACATGGCGATGCACGCTCGGTCCGGACACACGGGATACTTCATTGGTCCGTCGGCCGCCAAGTCCATGGTGGTGATGGTGGCGGCAAAACCCATAAGCCCATGTTCCTCGCTCAGAATGATTCCGCCGGCCAGCGAGCGGGTGCCAAGACCGGCAAGTTCTGCACAAACCTTCAGGCTCAGCACGGGGACATACCCTGTATCGAACATTTGGGGGTTCACAAAGAGGGCCGCGTGGCCGTACTCACGCTCAAGCAAACCGGCGAAGGTGGCCGCAATGGTGTCGCGTTTGCTTTGACCTGCACGGGCGCGGGAAATGAGATCGGTATTCGGAGCCATCCATTGGCCGGCGGTGTAGCGCCGTTTGCCAACGACGATGACGCTTTTGGCGCCCTTGAGCAGATCGTCCGGTCTGTAGCCTTCAGGGCACTCCTTGTAGAAGTCGGATACGGCGGCAATGCCGACTGCGTCGGCCCCCATTTCCAGGGCCATACCCTTGATGCGGGCTTCGACCGCTTGTGACTTTGCGATGTCTGATCACCTCCGCGCTGCGCGACGCCACCAGCCACCGGCGCCGAGCGCCGGTGGCTGGAAGCCCGGCTACCTCAGTCGAGGATCGTCACCGTTCCAGAACTCCCGTCGACGCGAAGACGGGTTCCAGTCGTGATGTTCCGTGTCCCAAAAGCCGTACCGGTTACCGCCGGAAGCCCGTATTCCCGACACACGATCGCGGCGTGGGACATCATCCCACCGATGTCGGTTACGGCTGCTCCGATTTTGCCGAACACGGGTGCCCAGCTGGGTGCCGTGATGGGACAGACCAGGATCTCTCCTTCTTGAAGCTGGCCGATCTCGTCGGCTGATGTGATAACACGAGCAGGTCCTTCGACGACTCCCGGCGACGCGGCGAACCCCCGCAGATCAGCGGTGTCATCCTCTCCAGCACCAAGCCACATCCCGATCGAATCCGATGTGATGCCCCAGAGCATGATCGTGAACGGTTCGGTGACCACCTCGGGCGGCTCGCCCAGCGCCGGAGGCGGCGACCACTCCTTGAGCGCCGCGAGAATTCCCCTCCGTCGACCGATCTCACCCGACCAGTAGACAGGACCGCGCGCTGCCGTACCGACGGCCCACGCAGAATACATGTCCCATAGCGCCTCGTTCACCTCGTCGCGCTTCAGATAGAACACGTCGTTGCGGTCCGCGAAGAACCCCTCCTTCAAGAACACGTCGCCGAGTTCTTTCATCTTGCGGAACATGACCGAGTGGGCCCAGTGCTCGACGTAGAAGTTGTGGTTCTCCACGTAGGGGAACACAACCCGCGCCAGTCCGAGCTTGCCCTGGAACGCCTCTTTGTCCTCCTCGGAACCAAGCAACGCGGTGTACTCGTCCACGATGCGATCCCGCTCTTTGCGAATCTCGTCTGTGGGACGCGCAATGTCATCACCCGCCTTGATACGCGCGACATAGTCGGTAATGAACTCAAGAGGGATCTCGGGGTGCTCGATCCAGATCTTGTCGGTGTGATACCACCCGGTACCCGCCGAGAAGTTGAACCAAGGTTCCTTGACCGAGTCCCAGTGGTCCATGAACGACGTGCCCTCGAGTGCACTCAAACCACCGGCCAACTGCGCTTCGAGGCCATCGTCGACGACGATCTTGGCCAGGGTCTTCAGCTCATCGTCCGGGCGGAACAGGTCTACGTCCACCCCTGCCACCATCTTGGCGATTGCCAAGTCCGGAATGTTCGGGAACGCCTCCTTGCAGAACCCGAAGTAGTCCAGGTAGGCGGCATAACCGAGGTTGAGGAACTCGAAATGGTACTGCCACAGCTTCAGACCGAGATTCAGTAGCTTGCGATACTCCTCCTGGATGGTCAGACCAGAGCCCATGCCGCGACCCTCGGTGATGACCTCCATGTCTTCCTTATCGGGCAAGGGCTGAAAGCTGAGGGCCTCCATCTCGGCGATGAGCGCTTTGATCTTTATGAGCCACTTGTCATAGAGGTCATCCCAGTTCATGAAGTAGAAACCGGCTCGCTCCATGAATTGGGGGACTCGCGCCTCGATCTCGGCGCCATCGAGCACCGGAACCGGAGACAGATAGGCGTACCCGTTGAGCACCCTGTAGTCAATGCCGAGTGCCGGCGGGATCAGATAGTGGCGAGTGTTGTACTGCGACAGCGACGCTATCGCGTATTCATACCAGGTCGCCTCCCAGGGAGTAAGCGGATCTGCCCAATGGATGCTGTCCTGGAACCAGAATGTCGAATCCTCATAATCACGCCGGTCATCCGAGAACGGAAGCGAATACGTGTACAGGTCCTCCCATCCCTCGGCGCCGGGCGGCACCTCGGCATCAAAGGGGCTTGGGAATCGTTCGGCCATCTTTCTTCCTCCTCACATTGTCTCTTCGGGACGTCTACTCACTTGCTCCATCGCGGCCATCCTCGCCCTCGGTCGACGTGGCCGCCTTGCCTCTCGCATGCACGGGGGATAGGAGCGTCGACACGATCCCATCCATGAATCCGGAGTTCGGTTTGGCCACCGTGCGCCGCCTCTTGCGGCTCCACACGGTCTCCGGTCGGCTTTGCAGCAACATCACGTTGCGCCCTTGGGGAAGATGCCGATCGATGGCCCACTCAACGTCCTGAGGCGTGCCGTAATGCTGCTCTGCCGCTTTGGCCATACATGCGATCTCGATCAGCTCGGCGTCACTCACCGACGGCTGACGCTGCCGCTCCGGCTCGACGTTGCGCCACACGACACAATCGCCATCGTCGGAGAGCACGAGCTCGGTGTGCTTGGGCGAAATCGTTCGGCGGTGGACCTCGAGAATGACCTTGTCGACCAGGAAGTTGTCCGGGGTGACCTCACCCGCGACAACCGCCTCACCGAAACCGAAGCTCGCCTCGATGGCGATCTGGGATCGGTCGCCGTCGCTGGGATTCAGCGTGAACGCCACCCCGGCGGCAGTCGGCTCGACCATTTGCTGGATCCCGACGCTCATGGCGAGCACCTCATGGTCGTGACCGGTCTCGTGCCGGTACGAGATGGCTCGGTCGGTGAACAACGACGACCAGCACCGACGCATCGCCTTCACCACGTTGTCTGCGCCGTGGATCCAGAGAAACGTGTCCTGTTGGCCGGCGAAGCTGGCGTCCGGCAGGTCCTCGGCAGTGGCACTCGAGCGCACCGCCACAGGCAGATTCTCCTCGTTGCATCGCCTCGACAGTTCGGCATACGCCTCACGCACTGCCTCCTCGACGTGTGGGGCGACGCCGACGGCCTCGATGGTGGACCGGATCCGCTCCGACGTCGATCGCAGGCCTACCGGATCGTCAAGGTCGATTTCGGCAAGCAATGCACGAACCTCCGACGCCAGTCGGGTATTGCCGCGCAGCGTTTCGTACGCCTCCGTCGTGACCGCCAAACCGGGCGGGACCGGGAGCCCTGCTCCGATCATCTCGCCGAGACTTGCGTTCTTCCCACCGATGCGGGGCTTGTGGGCAGGGTCGTAGTCGTCGAACCAGACGACGAACTCGCTATTCATGCGTGCCACCTTTTCCCCGTACAGACTCGAGCTGGGAGTCGAGCCAGGGAACCAGATCGCCCACGCTTCCGATGACTGTGTCGGGTCGCTGTTCCTCCGGGGCCGCCTCGGCGTCGTGTGCATCGGCGGTGCCGGTGAGGACGAGGACCGTGCCCATCCCAGCGTTGCGACCCATGGCGATGTCGGTGGCAAGCTGATCGCCGACCACCACGCCTCGCTCCGGGGGCACCCCCAGGATCCGCATCGCCATCTGACCCGACCATGGTGACGGCTTTCCCGTGACCACCGGCTCGCGGCCGGTGGCGTAGGCGACGGCCTTCACCATTGCGCCGGATCCCGGGGTGTACCCGTTTGCCGTGGGCACCTTGGGGTCGTAGTTGGTGGCGAAGAACTCGGCCCCGTTCCAGATGGCCCCGCAAACCACGGCGAGCCGCTGTTGATCGAAGTCCGGGTCCTTCCCCATGACCACAGCCGTGGCCCGATCCGCGTCGTCGAAGCCGACGAGGTCGAGATCCTTGGCGCGCAGCGCCTCGAGCAGGCCGACATCACCCACCGGGAGGATCGGGCTCGCCGAATGGAGTTCCGCCATCACCTCGGCGGCAACAAGCGCGGAGGTGACAATCTCCCCCGACCCCGCGTCGATGCCCATGGCACCGAGCCGCTCCACCCAGAACTCGATCGTGTGGGCGTTGTCGTTGGTGAAGAAGGCGAAACGAATGCGACGGCGACGCAGCTCATCGAGGGTCTCCAGGGCACCGGGAACGACCCGGCGGCCCCTGGCGACGGTGCCGTCGATGTCGAAGATGACCCCATCGATTGCCCGATTCACCCCATGCCTGCTCGGCCCTCCTTCTCCTGCCGATCACTCATCCGAAGTACTCGTCCCAGTGATCCTTCACATGTGTGGCCATGTCATCGTCGAGGTAGATCCTCGCCGGACGCTCCTCCTCACCCCACTCGTAGGGCGTGGTGCAGTCGATGATGATGCGCGAGGTCATGAACCGGTCCGAACGGGGAAGGGACGGATCGAGGGGTGTCGAACGACCCCGGCGAAGGATCTGGGTCCCAAACTCCGGCTGGTACTTGAAGCTCAGGGCGTACATCACCTGATCCATGTTCTCCGGGTCGATGTCGTCGTCGACGAGGATCACCGTCTTCAATCCATAGTTCCCGGTGGTGGACGCAAAAGCCGCCAACCCGATCTGGGTGGAATGCCCGTGGTACATGGGGCTCAGCGCGATGATGACCAACATCCGACCTGCCGCTGCCGGAGGCCCATAGACGGCCTTGATCCCGGGGATCTGCATATTCCGCAGATCGTTCCACAGCGACGCCGTGCGGTTGACGCTCATGATCATGTGGGTATCCGTGGTGGGTCGACCGACGGTCGTCGACCACAGGATCGGGTCGTCGCGATGGGTGATCGTCTTCACCCTGATGAAGTACTGCTCTTCGTCGCCCTTGCCCGAGTAATGACCGGTGTACTCGCCGAACGGCCCTTCGGGTCTGGTCTCGCCGGGTACGATCTCGCCCTCGACGACCCATTCGGCGGTGGCGGGAACCAACAGGTCCGAAGTCTCCGCTTTCACAACCTCCACGGGTGCCCGGCGCAGGGCACCGGCGACGTCGTACTCGCTCTCATCCAGGCCGAACAGAGTGCTTCCACACAGGAACAAGATGGGATCGGAGCCCGACACATAGGCCACCGGCATCGGGATGCCCGCTTCCTGGTAGTCGCGAAAGTCAATCTCGCCGTCCTTGGCCTTGATCATGAAAATGCACAGTTCCTGGCTCTCTCCCACCATTGCCCGGTAGGTGCCCAAGTTCAGCCGTCCGGTCTTGAGACTGCGGGTGATGAGATATCCGGCGGTGCCGAAGTAGCGCCCTCCGTCCCCCGGGTAGAACCAGGGAGAGGGGATCTTGGTGATGTCGGCATCGTCGCCAAGGAGAATGTTCTCCTTCGTCGGACCCCAATCCATCTCTTTCGGCGGCACCCGGTTGCCGTGAATACGATCGACCCACTCCTGAGAGAGGTGCATCAGACTGGTGTCCTGGGGCATGTCGAGAGCCAACGCCAGCCGCTCGCGTGCAGTCAACGCACTGATGAAAACGCGGTGCCCGGGATAGTCCTTGATGTTGTCGAACAGCAGCGCCGAGCCTCCGCCCTGGCGTTCCTCGTTGAGCTTGGCGACGTGGCTGAGCTCGAGGTTCCAGTCGACCTCCCGGTCGATCCTGTGAAGCTGGCCCTCATCGTCGAGTAGGTCGATGAACGATCGTAGGTCGTCAAACGGCATGGTCTACCTTCTCCTTGTCTGCATTCGTTACCTGTCGTCCGGCGCTTCCGACGTCCGCCCCAAGGGCTCTTTCGCCCTCTGTGGATTCCGCCAGGTCGGCACCGAGTTGTATCGAGATCTCGTGGGCCGCGCTCACCGCGGCCTTGATGGCTTGCTCACCGGGTTGATCCTCACTGCGCGACGTAAAGCCGACGACGGTGAGCCCCGCGACGACACCGTCGGGACCCATGAGTGGGACCGAGACGGCGCGCACACCGAGCAGGTACTCCTCGGTGTCGTCCATCGCGTAGCCGAGTTCCCGCACCCGGGCCAGTTCTGCCTTGTACTCGTCGGGGTCGGTGATCGAGGCGGGGGTGAACGCCTCGAGCCCGTGTTTGGCGATGAGACGGTCGACCCGGCTTTCGGGGAGCCATGCGAGGAACACGCGGCCGAAGGAGCCCGCGGAGAACGGAACCTGCTGGCCAATGGAAGCCGACACGTGCAAGGTCCCGACCGGATCCACCTTGTCGATGATCGTGAGCCGGTCTTCGTGGAATGTGCCGAGCAGCACCGACTTGCGGGTCTCCTCGACGAGCCTGACCATCCACGGACGCGCTACGCGGCGTACGTCGATCTGCTCGTAAGCGAGGTGGCCGAGCCGGATGAGAGCCGGTCCCAGGCGGTAGCGGCGGGTCTGCGGATCGCGGGTGAGAAAGCGATCGTCGGCGAGCGTCTGGAGAATCCCGTGGGCGGTGCTCTTGTTCAGTCCGAGCAGCGTGACGAGTTCGGTGAGACTGTATTCGTCGTGACGCTCGAAGGCGCGCAAGATCTGGATCGCCCGGTCCACCGCCGACACCCGGGCTACCAATGTGACCGCCTTGAGGGTTGCCAACCACCCATGATGCGGATTACCCAGGAAACATGATGCGTTCGCATCATAGAACTCCGTTCTTGATACAGAACCGTAACCCGTCGCCGCTTACTCGTCAAACAGCCGTGGGCGTGGGCGGCAAGACCTGACTCGAACAGAAGTAAGCCGACTTCGGCCATCGCACGAATGGGCATCGCCTTTGGCGATGCCACTCCCCTCAGATGCTCAGCCGCCACCCCAACGCTGGACAAGATCGTTGTCAATCCCGAAGAGATCGAGGACCCGGCTCACAGTGTGATCGATGATGTCCCCGATGGTCTTGGGGCGGTGGTACAAGGCGGGGACGGGTGGCATCACCACGGCCCCGATCTCGATGGCTTGCACGATTAGTCGGGCATGCCCGAGGTGAAGCGGCGTCTCGCGAGAGAGCAGGACAAGTCGGCGGCGCTCCTTGAGTGTCACGTCGGCCGCCCGCAGCAGGAGATTGTCGCTGTACGAGTTGGCGATGCCCGAGAGAGTTTTCATGGAACACGGCGCCACCACCATCCCCATGGTGCGGAAGGACCCGGACGAGAGCGAAGCCGCGATATCACCCAGGTCGTAGACCCGGTCAGCAAGCGCCTCGACGTCACCAGGGGCGAGGTCGGTTTCGAGCTCGATCGTGCGCCTGGCCCCACCGCTGATTATGAGATGAGTCTCAACATCGGCCCGATCCTGGAGCACCTCGAGGAGCCGGACTCCATACGCCACGCCGCTGGCTCCTGCGAGTCCCACGACGAGACGGTCCATCCTCATCATCTCCTCTCTCACGTTGGACGACCGGGACAGGGTACCCTCAGGACATCGGCCTGGCTAGAGAAAGGACGAGGTGTCGCATGTCCAAACGCCGCGACAAGGTCCTGGACTACCTGAAGAGCCACCATGTCATGACCCTCGCCACCCACGGTTCCCTGGGGCCGTGGGCCGCAGCCGTCTTCTACGTCAACGACGGCTTCGCCCTCACCTTCCTCTCCTCGCATCGGAGCCGTCACGGCGGTGACCTGGCGACGGATTCGCATTGTGCGGCAGCGATCCATGAGGACTATTCCGATTGGTCCGAAATCAAGGGCATCCAACTCGAGGGGCAGGTTCGGATGCTCTCCGGCTCGGATCGGATCGAGGCAGTCGCTCGATACGCTCGGAAGTTCCCCGTGATCCGCCCCGATCGGGCTCCGGCGCTCATTCGGGCGGCGTTGGAGCGGGTCGCATGGTATGAACTCGTCCCCGAACGCTGCTTCTTCGTCGACAACTCGCAGGGTTTTGGGCACCGCGAGGAGATCCCGCTCAGCTGATAAGTGCTCTCTCGCGCAAAAGGTACGAAGAACCGGTCCTCGGCGGTGAGTCCCGCGCCCGCGAGCACAAACCCCCAACAGCGCCCCACCAGTCCTAGCTCTCAGCGGTGTCGAAGACTCTGAGCGGCGCACCCGTGGTCCCCGACGTCTGGTAGATCCGGGTGTACGCGGCCTCCGGGAAGGTGCAATTGGCATTGAGCGAGGCTCCTTCCTGGGCGAGAAGGAACTCTGCCTTCGTGGTGAACGGCAGGCGAGCAAGGTCCCCGAGTGTGCGTATTTCACCTGGCGCGACACCCGCGGTATCGAGCTTCTCGGTGATGAACCGGTTACTGCCGTGGACTCGCTCGATCACGGCGGCGAGCTTGGCTTCTTGGAGCGCTTGGAGACGCTCACGGGGAAGGGTCTCGATCTCGTGATCAAAGAACTCGACGTCCAGTGGAGCGGTTCTATGCGTCAAGGGAGAGCGGCCATGGTGTTGGTGATGCGGAAGCAGTGATCCTCCCATTTGATCGGTGAACGGTAAGTTGGGAACGTGGGCATGAACGAAGACCAAGACTCATGAGTGAGTTGCCGCACGTCATATGGGACATGGGTGGAATCCTCTACCCGTACTTCACTGAGCGCATGCTCGACATCGGCTTTGAGCGCGGCTGGCCGATCGACAGGGTTCCGCTCGGTCCAACAGGGCCGATCTTCGACGCCGACTACCAGCGGATGCTCGAAGGTGACCTGAACGAGCCCGAGTACCTGGCCGTCGTCAAGGATCGCCTGCTCCGAGAAGGCATCGAGTTCGATCCACCGGCGGATCTGGCCGGTGGCTGGGAGTTCCGGCCCGAGTCGTGGGAGACCATCGACACGATCAATCGTCTCGGTCATCGTCAAGCACTCTTGACGAACGACGCAACGACGTGGCTCGGCGAGGCCTGGTGGGGGCGCTGGGACCGAGCTGACTCGTTTGACGCAATCGTGGACGTCGTCGAGGTCGGGGCCCGCAAGCCGGCACCGGAGCCTTACCTGGCAGCAGCCACGGCGCTCGGCGCGCCGCCGGGCGAGTGCCTCTTCGTCGATGACCTGCCGGTCAACTGTCGCGGGGCCGAGGCGGTCGGCATGTCCAGCCACCTCTTCGACATCACCGACCCGTACGGATCGAGTGTGTCGCTGATCGCAGCGCTTCAGCGAGCATGAAAACCGGTAATTCTCCACTTTGCGATCGACGAGCGACGACCCCCGTCTTCACAGCCTCCTGAAGAACGCCCCGCGACGCCGGTGCTACCAACAGACGAACCCCCGGGGCAATGTGCCGCCCGTCGAGAACCTCCGCAGCTGCTCGCAGATCCTCGATCCGCCCGTTGGTGCACGACCCGATGAAGGCCTGGTTGATTGCAAGGCCTTCGACCTCTGGAACCGTCCAT
>JAUXMQ010000127.1 GCA_030623125.1 Acidimicrobiia bacterium | reverse complement strand
GGGATCACCGACGTAACGATCATTGAACAGGGCGCCCTCACCGGCGGATCTACCTGGCATGCTGCCGGGCTTGTCTCCCAACTCAAAGCAACTCACAGCCTGACCAAGTTGGCCACCTACTCCGCACGGCTTTTCGAAGCACTCGAAGCCGAAACCGGACAGGCCACCGGGTATCGCACGCCTGGCTCGATATCAGTTGCCTCGGATCACGAACGATGGGAGGAGATCCTCCGCGGAGCATCCATGGCCACTACATGCGACGTCGAGACGGAGATCATCGATCTGGATCGGGCGAAAGAGATGTGGCCCCTGCTGAGGACGGACGATCTCGTTGGCGCCCTGTACATCCCTCACGACGGCCAGACCTCTCCGGTGGACACCACTGTCGCACTCGCCACGGGGGCGAAAGCCCGTGGCGCACGGATCATCGAGGGTGTCTCAGTGGAGAGGCTGCTCGTTGAGAGTGGAACGATCGTCGGAGTGGAGACCGAACAAGGCATGATCGAGGCCGAGACTGTCGTCCTTGCCGCGGGCATATGGACCCGGCAGCTTGCGGAGACGATCGGGGTCAATGTGCCACTACAGGCCTGTGAGCACTTCTACATCGTCACCGAGCCCATAGATGGGGTGCTGCAGGGGATGCCAACTCTCCGCGACCCGGGCGGCTACACGTACTTCAAAGAGGAAACCGGCAAGATCATGGCGGGCTTCTTCGAGCCAAGAGGCAAGGTGTGGAAACTCGATGGCATTCCGCGCGACTTCTCATTCGGGACATTGGCCGAGGATTGGGACCACATCGGACCCATTTTCGAACGGGCAATCCACCGGGTGCCGGCCCTCGAAGAGTGTGGGCTGCAACTCTTCTTCAATGGTCCGGAGGCATTCACCCCCGATGGTGTCTACTACCTCGGGGAAGCGCCTGAGGTCAAGAACTGCTTTGTGTCCGCGGGATTCAACTCCGTGGGAATTCAGTCGGCGGGCGGGGTTGGTTGGGTTCTTGCAGATTGGATCGCACACCGGCATCCACCGATGGATCTTTCGGCTGTCGACATACGACGTGCTTTTCCCTACCAGGCGGACCGTGAGTATCTCACCAAGCGCATTCCCGAGGGTCTCGGTTTGCTCTATGCGATGCACTGGCCGTTTCGTCAGTACGAGAGCGCTCGGAATCAGCGAGTGTCTCCCATCCACGAGCAGATCGACCATGTTGGTGCCGTGTTCGGGGAAGTCGCAGGCTGGGAGCGACCCAACTGGTATGCCCTGGACGGCCAGGAGAAGAGGTACGAGTACAGCTACGGCAGACAGAACTGGTTCGAAGCGTCCGGCGTCGAGTGCGAGGCGGTAAGGACCGCGGTCGGGTTTTTCGATCAGACGTCGTTCGTCAAGCTCCGTGTCACTGGCCGGGACGCGGCGAGAGTGCTCAATGAAGTCTCGGCAAACGACATCGACGTTGCTTCCGGCAGGGCCGTCTACACCCAGTGGTGCAACAACAGGGGCGGTATCGAAGCCGATCTCACCGTGACCAGGATCAGTGAGAGTGAGTTTTTCGTGGTGACAGCGGCAGCCTCCGGGACCCGGGATCTCGCCTGGCTCAAATCCGCATGTCGCTACCACGAGGTAACTGTTGAGGATGTCACGACCGACTATGCAACGTTTGGCCTTATGGGCCCCAGGTCTCGCGAGTTGCTCTCACAGCTCGGGTCGGCCGCACTGGAAAACGATGACTGCCCCTTTGGCACGGCTCAACAAATCGAGCTGGCGGGTCATTCGGTTCTTTCCCTTCGCATGACCTATGTGGGTGAGCTTGGTTGGGAGATTTACGTTCCCTGGAGTGAGGCCGGCTCGCTTTATGAAGCGATCGTTGCTGCTGGAGAAGACCACGGTCTCCGCCATGCCGGCTACCACGCGATGAACACGCTTCGGCTCGAGGCCGGATACCGCCACTGGGGACATGACATCACAGACGAGGACACACCAGTAGAGGCAGGTCTCGGCTTCGCGGTTGCGTGGGAGAAGCCCTCCTTCAATGGCAGGGACGCCTTGCTCGCCCAGCGAGAGCAGCCTCGGTTCAAGCGGCTCGTCCAGTTCAAGCTGGAGGACCCGGATTGGCTGCTCTACCACGATGAGCCGATCTATCGAGACGGAGTGCTCGTCGGGCGTACCAGCTCTGGCATGTGGAGCTATGTCGAGGGCCGGTCCCTGGCGATGGGCTACATGAACAACGAAGAGGGTGTGACGCAGGCGTGGCTCGACGGCGGCGACTTTGAGATCGAGGTGGCGACGGAGAGGATCACAGCCACGCCATCGATCCGCTCGTTCTATGACCCTCGCAACGAGCGTGTTCGGGTCTGAGGTTCCAGCCCTATACGACCCGAATGTCTCTGAGGAAGGGCACCGGAGCCGGAACCGACGTGTCGAGTTCTCTAGCGAATTTGTGACCGGAGTACACCGCCGTGGCGATAGTGCCGGGGGCGAGACAGTCACCGATACGATCTACCGACATCTGGCCGACGAGGCTGTGATAGAGGGCATCCTGAGATGTGCGTGATGTCGCCATAACCACGGTCGCCGCGGCAATCTCCTTTGTCTTGGCGGTGTAGATGGATTCGAGGACAACGTGGTCCGCGTTAACGCGAGTAAGGGCCATGCAAGTCTCGATCGAGATGTCAAGCCCGACGATCCGCTGCTGGATGCGGTACTGCTCCTCGGTGTGTCTGGTCCACGTTGAGATCTCGTTCGCGGGAGTCACCAGCGTCACTTCGAGCCCGTCCCGTCGAAGCAGCTCTGCCACCACACCGCCGATGTAGTAGTGGTCGTCGTCGTAGACAACTACGGGACCTTCCGGCTGAAATTCGGCGAGAATGTCGTCGGGAGTGATGACGCTGGTGGTATCCCAGCCGGGTATGGGTCGGTCGTGCCGTCGCCCGACCCCATCGCGTCTCCACTTCGCACCTGTCGCAATCACCACATGATCTGGCTGGTACTCGAGGATCTGGCCTTCGTCGATCTCGCTTTCTAGGAAGTAGTCGACGTTCTTCAGCTTCTCGATCATCGTCAGACGCCAATCCCGGACGCGTCCCCATTGCGCTAGTCCGGGTAGTCGTGACTCGAGTGCCACCCGGCCTCCGAGTTCACGGCGGGCTTCGGTCAGGGCCACCTCGTAGCCACGTTTGCCGAGAGCAACAGCAGCTTCCAGGCCCGCAGGCCCGCCGCCAACGATGAGGATCGAGGAGTCTGACCCCTTTTCCGGTATGAGCTCGGGGTGCCAGCCCCTGCGCCACTCTTCGCCCATTGTCGGATTCTGCGTGCAGCGGATCGGAGTGCCCGTCTGGTCGCCGACGTAGCAAATGTTGCACCCGATGCACTCCCGGATCTCGTCCTCGCGACCTTCGGCGATCTTGGTCGGGATGAATGGATCGGCGATTGATGGGCGGGCCGCACCGATCAGGTCCACGACTCCCTGGCGAACGAGACGCAGCATGGTTTCGGGGCTGGTGAATCTCCCGACACTGACCACCGGTTTGTCTGTAACCGATTTGACCCATGACATCGTCTTCTCGAGCCCCGCTTCGGGTACGAACCGAGAGGTCCCCATCTCGTAGGAGTAGTCATGGACCGTTATGTCCCACAGATCAGGGAGATCGGCGAGCAACTCGAGCATTTCCCGCGGCTCTGCCGTGTCCTGGTCGTTGTCGTCACCACCGGCGCTAGCCGAGAATCGGACGGCCACCGCACAGGTGTCGCCGACCTCCTCCTTGGTCTCGATGATCAGCTCCTTGAGCAGCCGGGCTCGGTTCTCCAGTGACCCTCCGTATTCATCGGTCCGCTGGTTGGACGGTTGCAGAAACTGATGGATGAGGTACCAGTGGGCGGCGTAGACGTAGACAATGTCGAAACCGGCGCGTTTGGCGCGTCGAGCGGCCTCGAGATGCCACATCTTGAGGTCCTGGATGTCTGCTTTCTCCATGACCCGGGACTGCAAGGGGTCGTTGACGCCGGCGGGCACGCTGGACGGGCCGAGAGGCGCCTCACGCGTGTAGTGGTTGGCCGATGAGGCACCTCCGTGCCAGAGCTCGATACCTGCGAGTGCACCGTGCTCATGGATCGCCTCCACGGTCATCGACATGGCCTTGACGTCGTCGTTGTCCCACATGGACGCGGTCGGATGCGGCTCATCGTCGGATGATGGATGAATCGAGCAGTACTCGGTGCAGACGGTTCCCCAGCCTCCTTCAGCCTTGACTCCACGAAGAGCCGCGACCGAGTGCGGGCGGCGATAGCCCATGCCCGTGCAATGTGGAACCTGGTAGAAGCGGTTCGGTGCCGTCACCGGTCCGATCGCGACGGGTTCGAACAACAGGTCGAAACGGGGGTCACGTGGCATCCTCTGTCTCCTGAGGTCGAGTGGTGGTCACCTTAGGAGCCGCACCCGGAGTGACGACCGCGGTCGGGAACTCTCCAAGACACCTCCCTAGTGCCCCGTTTTGCGTTCCGCCATTCCGTTGAGGACTTCGAGGACAAGACGGTTCGCCAGGTAGGCGGTCTGCTCTCCCGGTCCGTCATATGGTGGTGACACCTCGACGATGTCTGCGCCGAGCACGTTGAGATCCTTGGAGATTCTCCGGATGGTGTCGAGGAGATCGCGGGAGTTGAGACCACCGGGCTCGGGAGTTCCTGTTCCGGGCGCCATACCCGG
>JAUXMQ010000113.1 GCA_030623125.1 Acidimicrobiia bacterium | reverse complement strand
GCCGATGGCGACGAAGACCGACTGCTCGCACCCGACGTGGCGAGCGTGTTCGAGACATTCCAAGAGAACGTCCCCTTTGTGGCTCTAACGACACTGCAGATAAGGGAGTCCGTGGAAAAAGAGAGCGGCACCCTCGATGCATTCGTGATGGAGTACCAGACCTACGTGAACACCGATTCACTGAGGTCGGGATTCGAATTCATTCCCTTTGGGATCAATCATGACAACCCTCTTTACGCGGTGGAGGGTGCTTCGGCGCAGGAGCTCGAAGTGCTCGAACTGTTCGCCGCCCATGCTGGAACAAAGGAGTTCCGTGATCGGGCTGCCGACTTGGGGTTCGAGCCACCCGAATACGACTCAACCGTTGCGATCCCGTCAGGGCAGACCCTCATCGAGGCGCAGCAGTTGTGGAAGGACAAGAAAGACGCTGGCCGGCCGGTCTACGCGGTTTTCGTGACCGACGTCAGCGGATCTATGGCCGGCACTCGAATCCTGGCAGTCTCTACGGCGCTGGAGTCCGCCCTTGGCTTTATTAGTCCCAGCAGCTCTGTTGGCATGGTCGAATTCAGCGATGTCACACGTAAGAGACTCGATATCGCTCTGTTTGATCTCAACCAGCAGGGCAGATTCGCGGCGGCGATCGAGGAGATGAATGCAAATGGCGGCACCGCCATGTACGACGGGATCCTCGTCGGGCTGTCCATGCTCGTCGACGCCCGAGATGCGGATCCGAATGTGAAGCCTTTGCTGTTCGTTCTAACCGACGGCGAGACTCAACAAGGACTGAATTTCGATGACGCGGCACCAGTGATCGCTGGGCTCGGGATTCCCGTGTATACCGTCGGATTCGAAGCCGATCTCGATGAGCTTGCAAGGCTGTCTTCCCTTGTGGAGGCAGCCAGCATCAACGCCACTGAAGATGATGTCGAGTTCAAGATGGCTTCACTGTTCAACGCTGGGACCTAGGCGACGTGAAACCACTGGCTTTCTGGGTGATCGGGCTGGTGATCGCACTGGGCGTGTTTGCCCTGGTCGTCAATGTCGTGCGGGAGACAAGTCGTGTTCTGGTGGTGGTTGATAGCTCGTTTCCGATGACCGAGGTGTGGGACAGGGTGTCGGGTGAGCTCGATGAGATTGACGACCAACGCTACTCGGAGTTCGCCCTGGCCACCGAGAAGTCCCTGGTGCATTCCTGGAGTCAGGAGTTGAGACTAGGCGCAGTCACGCCGTTCGCCCCGTGCGACTTCGGCGAAATCGCGGCGTACACGGAGATCGCGGACGCCGATGACCTCATCCTGATCACGACGTCAGCGTCGTGCCCGACAGAAGCCTTCTCTGATTGGAGCATAATCTTTCTCGATCCGTGAGCCCTGGCAGATTCAGGTTCCAATCGTTCTTCGTCTCCAACCTCCATGGGACTTGGACTTCTCACCGTTTCCGTTTGGGTCGGTTTGACGGACGGCCGACTGGCTGATCGGAATCCTCAATCCCTACGGGTTCTCAAGGGTCTAATGCGTCCTAGTTCTTCTTTCAGCTCAAAAGGCTATTGCAACGCGTCAGGCCCCCAGTGCGGCGTCCCGTAGGCTGAATCGGAATGGAGAACGGCGAGTTGGTCACACCGAAGCAGGACCCGACACCCGACGAACCGGCCACACCCGATGAGGGTCTTACCCCCAGCGAGGTCAGGCAACGGATTCAGGCCGGCCTGGTCAATCAGGTGCCGGAGCGACCGAGCCGGACCACCCGGGAGATCGTCCGCGCCAATGTCGTCACCCGATTCAACATTCTCCTCGGCGTGCTGCTCCTCGTCGTGCTCATCGTGCTCCAGGAGCCCCGTGACGCGTTGTTTGGAATCGTCCTGGTGACCAACTCGGCCATCGGCATCGTCCAGGAGCTGCGAGCCAAGCGCACATTGGACAGATTGGAGCTGCTGGCGGCGCCCCGGGTGCGCGTGGTCAGGTTGGGACAGGTCACAGAGTTGCCTGTGGACCAGATCGTGGTCGATGACCTGATCGACCTCCGACCAGGCGATCAGCTGGCCGTCGACGGAGTGGTCGTGTTGTCGACGGGACTGGAGATCGACGAATCCCTGCTCACCGGGGAATCGGATCCGGTTGCCAAAGAACCCGATGACGGGTGCCTGTCCGGGAGCTTCGTGGCTGCCGGCTCGGGCCGGTACCGGGCCACCAGAGTCGGAGCCGACTCCTATGCGGCGAAGCTGGCCCAGGCCGCCAAGAGATTCACGCTCGTCCGCTCCGAACTGCGTGACGGCATCGATCGGATCCTCGGCCTGGTGAGCTGGGTGGTCGTCCCCATGGGCGCCTTGCTGGTCTGGAGCTCGCTACGAGGCGGTCGCACTTTCGTCGAGGGTCTGAGGGGAGCAGTGGCGGCTGGTGTGGCCATGGTGCCACAGGGGCTGGTGCTGCTGGCCTCCATCGCCTTCGCCGTTGGTGTGATTCGACTGGGACAACGCAATGTCCTGGTGCAGGAGCTTCCTGCCATCGAGGGCCTGGCCCGCGTGGACACGATCTGTTTCGACAAGACCGGAACCCTGACCGAGGGACGCCTGACCGTCAAAGACGTCGTCCCTCTCTCGGACCGGGACTTCGAGCCGGCGCTGGGGGCCCTCGTCGCCGCAGAGCCCCATCCCAACGCCACACTCTCGGCGATTGGGGCGGCCTTCCCCGAGAACCTGGGCTGGAGAGCCGAGCGCGCTGTCCCCTTCTCGTCCGCCCGGAAGTGGAGCGGCGCCACATTCACGTATGACGGCACCTGGGTGATCGGCGCCCCCGACGTGGTCGCCCCGCACGACACCCGGGTCAACGATCTGGCGACGAGGGCATCGGCCCAAGGCAGCCGGGTCCTCCTGGTGGCAAACAGCGAGACCCCACTGAGCGAGGGCCGTCTGCCGCCCGATCTCGACCCGGTGGCTGTGATCTCGCTGTCCGACCAGGTCAGGGATGATGCCTCCGAAACCCTCCGCTACTTCGCCGACCAAGGAGTTCGGGTCAAGGTCATATCCGGTGATCACCCAGAGACCGTCGGCGCCGTTGCCGCGCAGGTGGGGATCGATGGTTCGGATCAAGTGGTCGACGCCCGCCAGCTACCCAAAGATGGTCGCCAGCTGGCCGCGGCCGTGGAAAGGGGCACCGTCTTCGGCCGGGTCGCGCCCGGTCAGAAACGCGACATGGTCCGCGCCCTTCAGTCCAGGGGTCACGTTGTCGCGATGGCGGGCGACGGCGTCAACGACGTGCTGGCCCTCAAGGCCTCGGACATCGGCGTGGCCATCGGTGATGGAGCACCTGCGTCACGCGCCGTCGCCCAGCTCGTGCTCATCGACGGCAGATTCGACACGCTCCCCGGGATCGTCGGCGAAGGGCGACGAGTGCTCTCGAACATCGAGAGGGTCGCCAACCTGTTCATCACCAGCACCGTCTATGCGCTCGGGCTTTCGCTCGCCATCGTGATATCCACCCTGCCGTTCCCCTTCCTGCCCCGTCACCTCACCTTGGTGGGCAGTCTGACGGTGGGCATTCCGGCGTTCTTCCTGGCGCTGGCCCCATCCCGTCGACGGGCCCGGCCCGGGTTCGTGGCTCGCGTGCTCAAGTTCGCGATCCCGGTTGGGCTGGTCGCCACGATTGCTACCTTCGCCGGCTTCTATTTGGCCGATTCGGAAGGCTCCACCGTCGAGCAATCGCGGACTACGGCCACCCTGATCCTGGCCGCTATCGGGCTCATTGCCCTGGGAATCGTCAGCCGCCCCCTCGTCCCGTGGAAGAAGGCGCTGATCGGCACCATGGCGGGATTGCTCGTTCTGACGATGGCAACGCCGTTCCTAAGGGATTTCTTCGGATTGGAGCTCCCTCGGGTCGTCGTGTTCCTGTCAGCTGTGGGCATCGTCGCCATCACCGGGACGGTGATGGTCTTCGCTCTCCAAGCTGTCGGGTGGGCCAGGATCGTCCCCACCATCCTCAAGGAGTACCCACCGACGCGGCCACAGGCGTGGCGACGCTTCACCCGCCGAGTCGTCGAAAGGTCGGGCTGGGAGGAGTCATTCCCCGCGAGCACCGAACTGCAGACCGTGGTCAAGCCGGAGGTCGAAGCAGCAGAAGACGACTGAGGGACGGAACGTCTACTTGGAGTTCCTCTCCGGCGGCAACCAGCAGAAGGTGTCCGCTTTCGCCGCCATGGAATGGATCAGAGCCTTCATAGGCAATCCGTCGGTGGCCGCGCGTACGTATGGTGAGAACTCATCTTGGCCGGATCGTCTAGCGCTCGATCAAGCTTCATCTACCGAATTCCGACATCAACGAATGCTGGTGATAGTCAGTGTCGAGAGTGTCGATACTGAATGGGCGGCGCGAACAGGATCATCGATGTAGCGTCGTGATCGCGTCCTCTAATCCAGCTGTTTGACCACCGTTTGACTTCGCCCGTCCGACCACTCAGATCTCCAACAACGACAGGCCTCCACGCGACAACGCCACTAATTCGAATTCATCAACTCCGACCTCTGGGTCGACCTGAAACGAGTCTTCGACAACTCCTGGATCACCGGAAGGTCCGTCGGCCTCAAGTCCATCGCTCCACTGGCCGGATTCGAATGGGATGTCGACGACCCCGGAGGAGGGCTCTCCATGGTCAAGTACGACGAGGCGGTCGCAGTGGATTCACCAGCCGCAGACTCCGCTAGGGAGTGGATCCTCGACTACAACCGCGGAGACGTCGAGGCCACCGCCGCAATACGAGAGTGGCTCAGTGTGGAAGGATCTGCTTGGCCTGAGGTCGACAGCCGATGACCGTTAGCGATTGGCGTTGTGTTTTCGGCCCGTGGTGAATTTGTCAGGGTCTCCCGATACGTTGGTTCTTGAGCGCAGGAGGACGGAAGGTGGCAAGGACGCATCGGAACTGGAATTGCCGACTTGCTGTCACCCTGCGAGATTCTGAGCTTCAACCAGCCGATGTCTTCGGAAAGGGATTTGATCCGGGCGCTGTCCTGGGGGTCGATTCCGAACTTGCAGCACGCATCGATGCACTCCTGGGAGATGGTGCCTCAGCGACTCTCGAAGCCGACGAGCTACGCCAGAAATGCGTCTGGATCCCCACCATTGTCGACGATGGCTATCCACACGCTCTTGT
>JAUXMQ010000170.1 GCA_030623125.1 Acidimicrobiia bacterium | reverse complement strand
GCCGTCTCATCGACGCCCTCGAAGACCTCGAGATCCTGGATGACACGTTGGTCTTCTACATAATCGGGGACAACGGAGCGTCGGCTGAGGGGACCATCAACGGCACTTTCAACGAGATGCTGAGTCTCAACGGTGCATTTGACATAGAGACCCCCGAGTTCATGGCCGCGCGCATCGATGACTTCGGTGGGCCCGAGGCGTACAACCACTTCGCGGTGGGTTGGGCGCATGCGATGGACACGCCATATCAGTGGACCAAACAGGTGGCGTCACATTGGGGGGGCACACGTAACGGCACGGTGGTCCACTGGCCCAACGGATTCAGCAGCCGCGGACAGATAAGAACTCAATTTCATCATGTTATTGACGTCGCGGCCACCGTCATGGAAGCAGCCGGGCTGCCACACCCCACTTTCGTCAACGGTGTCCAGCAGGAGGCTCTTCAAGGCACCAGCATGGCCTACAGCTTCGACGATGAGGACGCCGACGATGTGCGGACGACCCAGTACTTCGAGATGTTTGTCAATAGGGGCATCTACCACGAAGGCTGGACTGCGGTGACCCGACACAGCACACCCTGGGTCATGGGCACGGAGTTGCCGCCAATTGCTGGAGACCTATGGGAACTCTACGGACCCGAAGATTGGACCCAGTCGACCAACCTCGCCGATCAGATGCCGGAAAAGCTGGAAGAGCTGCAGCGGCTATTCCTGATCGAGGCAGCCCGATACCAGGTGTTGCCACTCGACGATCGACGTGTCGAGAGATTCAACTCGGACATGGCGGGGAGACCGCTTCTCATCCACGGGAACAGCCAGTTGCTCTTCGGAGGGATGGGTCGACTCCCCGAGAACACGGTCATCAACATCAAGAACAAGAGCCACGCGGTGACAGCCCAGATCGTGGTGCCGGACGATGGAGGTGACGGTGTCCTCGTGGCTCAAGGCGGACAGTTCGGTGGATGGGTTCTCTACGTTTACGAAGGCAAACCCTCCTATTGCTACAACTTGTTCGGTGCCCAGCGTTTCAAGGTGTATGGGAATACAACCCTCGATGCCGGCGAGCATCAGGTCCGAGCCGAGTTCGACTACGACGGGGGTGGTATTGGCAAAGGAGGGACAGTCACTCTCTACATCGACGGTGAGGTCGTCGGCGAAGGTCGGGTAGAAGCCACTCAACCGATGTTGTTTTCTGCCGACGAAACCACCGACGTGGGCCACGACACCGCCACGTCCGTCACCGATGACTTCGCTTCTTCGTCTGACACCCGCTATCCGGGTCGAGTGCGGTGGGTTCAGATCGACCTCGGTGAGGATGCCGAGGACGCCGACCACTTCATAACCCCTGAAGAACGACTCCGCATCGCCATGGCCATCCAGTAGCCGCGTTTTCCGGGATGGCGATGGGAGAGCGTCTGATCTGATCGTCTCTCCTAACGTGTCCCCGCTTTGGTGTTTGCAGTAGCAATCTCGCTGCTCGTCATCCTCGTGGTGCTGGCCCACTTCGTTGGCGGGTGGATCTACGCCAACGGGTTTCGGAAGAGCGCTCTCCGCGTTCAACCTCCGAAACGCAGCTTTGGCGTCTGGGTTCGATCTGTCGACAAGAGACAGATCACGCTCACCGCCGGCGAGCCACGGCAGAACATCGGACACCCGGGGACTCTCGGTCTCTTCTGGGAGGGCGGGTACGGACAGGTCGGACCGGTGATCGGGGTCGAGGGTCTGGATATAACCCGGAAATACACCCAACTCGAGGGTGTAGCACCCCCGATGTGCCCGGACGGGACCCTGGAAACCTGCCCGCCGGTGGATCTTGAGGGCTACGCCTACCCATCCGATCCGTCCGACGTCGATCTCGAGTTCGAAGAGGTTTCTTACCAGAGTCCGCTCGGACCAATCGGAGCGTGGGTCATCCCCGCAGACGGTGCCGGCACCTGGGCAATCCACATCCACGGTTGGACAGCCGAACGAAGGGAGGCGATTCGGCTACTGCCCTCATTCCATAGGGCTGGGGCCACATCGTTGGTCATCGACTATCGCAACGACCCGGGTATGCCACAAGATCCAACCGGAAGATATCGGTTTGGCCTATCCGAGTGGGAGGATGTCGAGGGAGCCGTCAGCTACGCATTGGACCACGGCGCCGTTGACATTGTTCTCGTCGGTTACAGCACAGGTGCCGCCCACGCCATGGCATTCCTGGAACATTCGGAGCTGGCAGAACGGGTCATCGGCGTGGTGCTCGACTCGCCGAACATCCTCCTTGCCGAGGCGGTGCGCCACGGATCACAGGATCAGCGCTTCTCGGGCACCAACATCAAGATCAGTCGCTTGGTCACCGAGTTCGGCATGTGGATCGCCGACCTGCGCTGGAAGATCGACTGGGAGACCACAAACTACGTGCAGAGGGCAGCAACCATTCTGGCGGTGCCGACACTGGTCTTTCACGGCACCTCGGACCACCGGGTGCCGATCTCGGTGAGTCGGCAGTTGGGGGCTCACGCTCCTGGTGTGGTGACGCTCGTGGAGACCCGTGCGGCGGGTCATGTGATGAGTTGGAATGCCGACCCGGAACGCTACGAGCGGTATTTGGAAAGCTTCCTGAGAAAGATTCAGAATTGAACGGCGGCGGCCGCCCAGTGGAAACCCGCGCCGAACGCGGTCAGGACAACCAGATCACCTTTCTCAATGGTGCCGTTGTCAACGGCCTCCCACATGGCGAGGGGAACGGTGGCTGAGCCAGTGTTGCCGTACTCGTCGACGTTGACATAGACCTTGTCCTCGTCGAGTCCCATCTTCTTGCGTACGGCGTCGATGATTCGCAGGTTGGCCTGATGCGGGATCACCAGGGCGACATCGGAGACCGACTTGCCGATTCGTTGAAGAACCTCCGCCGATGCTTCGCTCATCCGACGCACCGCCTCGACGAAGACCTTGCGCCCGTCCATTATCAGACGGTTGTAGTCGCCATTCAGCAGCGTCTTCTCGTTGAAGGGATTGCGTGTTCCCCCCGCCGCAAGTGTGAGAATCTCCGCACTTCCTCCGTCGGTCCCCGAGACCACATCGAGAACCTCGGCGCGGCCAGGTTCGGGTCCCATGACCACGGCGCCCGCGGCGTCGCCGAATAGGGGTGCGGTGTTTCGATCTGTGGGGGAGATCATCCTCGAGATCAGCTCGACGCCAATGACAAGGACGTTCTTGGGAGCTACCGCAATCCGACTGCGAGCCACGTCCACAGCCTGGACAAACCCTGCACAACCGCTTCCGCCGAGGTCGTAGGTGGGAATGGCGCGACAGCCAAGCTGATGCTGGACCAAGGCCGACGTGTCAGGGGTCATCATCTCCGGCGTGTCGGTGGCAAGGATGATCTCGTCGATGTCATCTGCCACGAGGCCGGAGTCCTTCAGAGCGCTTTCGGCGGCCGCCACCGACATTGTCATCGTCGACTCGTCATCGGCCGCCATTCGTCGCCGTTTGATGCCGGTTCGCTGGGTGATCCACTCGTCGGAAGTATCAACAAGCTCAGCCCAGTAGTCGTTGGTGATTACCCGCTCGGGGGCGTATCCCCCAAAACCCATGAAATGCGCCATACGAAGTGTGACCTTAGGTGACCGATTCCGGTTACGGCCCGGTCAACTTGCTGGCGCGTCTGGGGAAGTCGGCAGGGTTTGCTCATGCTTCTTCTTCATGATCTCCACTCCGTAGAGAAGAATCAGCGCCGAGTAGTAGATGAACACCAGCCCGAGAAAGACTGATCCAGCAGCCCCGGCCGCCGACTTGAAGGTGTATGCGGCCACATAGAGCCCATACGCCCAGGCTCCTATCGAGAGCATTGTCATCGCGACAATCGACGGCAGCCAGACGGATCTCCAGGCGATGTGCTCTTCCGGTGTGTACTTGTAGAGGATC
>JAUXMQ010000211.1 GCA_030623125.1 Acidimicrobiia bacterium | reverse complement strand
TCCATGCCCATGGCCAGGTAGTTCTCGACAAATGTGAAGCCGTTTGCCAGGGTGAAGGCGAGTTGGGTGATGGGGTTGGCTCCTGCTTCCGCCATGTGATATCCACTGATAGACACCGAGTAGAAGTTGCGAACATCGTTGGTCACGAAATACTGCTGGACATCTCCCATCATCCTCAGGGCGAACTCGGTAGAGAAGATGCAGGTGTTCTGAGCCTGATCTTCCTTGAGAATGTCCGCCTGAACGGTTCCGCGGACACGTTTCAGGGTCCTGGCCTTGATCTCCTCATAGACCTCCGCAGGCAACACCCGATCGCCGGTGACACCGAGAAGCCGCAGACCCAAACCGTCGTTACCGTCTGGAAGGTCGCCGTCATATACGGGACGGGGACGCTCCCCATAGATCTCGTCGATCTTCGATTCCGTTTCGGCCCACAGGTCGTTTTTGCTGATGTACAACTCGCAGGCCTGGTCGATGGCGGCGTTCATGAAGAACGCCAGGATCATCGGGGCGGGCCCGTTGATCGTCATCGACACCGAGGTGGTCGGATCGGAAAGGTCAAAACCCGAGTAGAGCTTCTTGGCGTCAACGAGAGTGGAAATCGACACACCCGAATTGCCGACCTTGCCATAGACGTCGGGGCGTTCGTGGGGGTCCTCTCCGTAGAGGGTCACCGAGTCGAAAGCCGTGGAGAGTCGTTTTGCCGGCATCCCGGCGGCGACATAGTGGAATCGGGCGTTGGTCTGCTCGGGGGGGCCTTCACCAGCGAACATCCGGGTCGGATCCTCCTCCTCCCTCTTGAACGGGAAGACTCCGGCCGCGTAGGGAAACTCGCCTGGGACGTTCTCCTGGAGCAACCACCCAATTCGATCACCCCACGATCGATATCGGGGCAAAGCGACCTTTGGAACCCGAATGTGGGCCAGCGTCTCATGATGAAGCGGGACTCGAATCTCGGTGCCTCGCACGTAATAGACGAATTCCTCACCCGAGTACTCGGCAACCATCCCGTCCCAACGCTCCAGTGAGCGGAGATTCTCCGGATCCACCTCGGCCGTTACCGCTGCGATGTCCTCGGCGAGATCAGCCGATGTCAGATCGGCCGCACCTTGAAGCTGGTAGAGACGGTCAGCGGCCGTAGCCTGACGAGCCGCCCAATCGTTGTAGCGGCGCACCGTCTCGACGATCTCGGCGAGGTACCTGGCACGGTGTGGCGGAACGACATGTCGTTTGGATTCGTCAACAGTCGGCAGGTCGAGAGATGACTCCAGCGGAACACCTCGTGCAGCCAGGGATGCGATGAGGGCCTGGTAGAACCGGTTGGTTCCCGGGTCGTTGAAGTCGGACGCAACGGTCAGGTAAATGGGCAGATGCTCGTCTTCGGTGTCAAAGGCGAGATGGTTGCGTTTGTATTGCTTTCGAACGTCACGAAGGGCATCGAGCGCGCCCTGCTTGTCGGCCTTGTTGATTGCCACCAGGTCGGCGAAGTCGAGCATGTCGATCTTTTCGAGTTGGGTTGCGGCCCCATACTCCGGCGTCATCACATACATCGTCAGGTCGGAGTAGTCGACTATCTCGGTGTCCGATTGCCCGATCCCCGACGTCTCCAGGATCACCAGGTCATAACCGGCAGCCTTGACCACGTTGAGCGCCTGGTGAATGTGCGGCGATAGCGCGAGATTGGCCTGCCGGGTGGCCAGGGAGCGCATGTAGACGCGGGGATGTGGCAGGGAGTTCATCCGGATCCTGTCGCCAAGCAGGGCACCTCCCGACTTTCGCTTCGACGGGTCGACGGAGATGATCGCCAGGCGAAGATCGGAAAAGTCTGCCAAGAATCTGCGGATGAACTCATCGATGAGACTTGACTTCCCCGACCCGCCGGTGCCGGTGATCCCGACCACCGGGGCGTTCGACTTGGCGGCTTTTGCCTCAACCTCCTCGAAGATGTCGGCGTACTTGTCGCCGTAGTTCTCCGCCGCCGAGATGAGACCAGCGACCGAGGATCGGTTGTCTACCGAAAGCTGAGAAAGTGCAAAATCATCGGCCAACTGGCCGGTGGCGAAATCCGAGCTCGTCAGCATGTCCTTGACCATCCCGACCAGCCCCAGCCTGCGACCATCGTCCGGTGAGTAGATGCGGGTTATCCCGTACGCTGCCAGATCCTCTCCCTCGGCCGGAAGGATCGTGCCTCCGCCGCCTCCAAAGATCCGGATGTGTCCGGCGCCCCGCTCCACCAGGAGGTCTCTCAAGTAACGGTAGAACTCCATGTGACCGCCCTGATAGGAGGTCACCGATATGGCATGAGCGTCCTCATCGATGGCGGCCTCGACGATGTCCAACCCGCTCCGGTTGTGTCCGAGATGAATCACCTCGGCACCCGACGATTGGAGGATACGTCGGAAGATGTTGATCGACGCATCGTGACCGTCGAAAAGGGTGGTGGCAGTGACGAATCGGACCTTGTTGGTCAGACTCGCGCCGCTCTCAGATAGGTCCGTCATAGCTCCTGGTCAAGGGACTAGTACAACTGTACTTGCGAATTGGACATTCTTCCCTGTTCCACTTGTGGAAAAGTCCGCTACATTAATGGTGGGATGGCTCAATACACCGGACGGTTACAAGGGACCAACTTGGATCCCACGACGGTCCTGATCGATATCAACGAGGGGCGTTTCCGCGTGTCGGCCGGTCGCATGCAGATCGGATCCTGGCCGATTGAGAAGATCAGCGCCGAGAGAACCTCCATATACCGCTTCGACCTCAACATCGATGGAGACCGCTTCGATTTCACGCCGGAGGACCCATCGGCATTCTCCGACGCAGTTGGGGCCGTGGTCGACCTCACAGAACCGGTGGGTCGATTCGGTCTCAAAGCAAGGATCGAGCGGGCAGCCAGCGGCTGACCAGCCGCCAATCGTTGCCAAGGGGACGTCATGGTCCGAAGTCTGATAAAACGCGGCGCTATCGCAGGAACCATGATCGTGGGCCTCGAAACTGCCTACGCTCTGCTGCGACCCTCTCCTTTCCAGCCCGAGTTCGACCCATCCGGAGAGTTTGGCGACCCTCTCCACCCAGACCTCCGCGTGGCGGTGCTCGGTGACTCCTCGGTCACGGCCCCGGGGGTCGCCGGCCCGGACGAGATTTGGGTGACCATCATCTGCGATC
>JAUXMQ010000114.1 GCA_030623125.1 Acidimicrobiia bacterium | reverse complement strand
TTGCGTATCCGAGTCTCTTGGCGTCCGTGGAAAACCTGTCCGCGTCCATAAAACTGACCATAACCGACACTCATATGGTGCCGCCCCTAAGTGCCGTCATGTGTGCGGCTTTGGCGACCGGTGGATGTCGCCATTTTGAGTCTTTGGATTGTCTACACGGTTGGCGCATCGGGGAGGCCGGAGTGCATATAGCGCACGCCCAACCGACTTTTACCGATATACCGAGCGGGTCTCTTCATGGATCCCGTACGCGTTTGTCGGCAATCCTGGTTTGAACGATCCGGGCCGTTTGGCCCTATCAGGTCATAGATCAGCCACATATCGTCGAATTCAGAGGATTTGCACATGGCATGTCCGCGCCCTCGTCACCGTGACAGATCACGTGTCGGTGACGAAGGAGACCTAGCAGGCGTGGTCGAGAGCTGAGGAGAAGAGGCAGTGTTTGATGGCAGTGGATGGTGGGTGATCTTTCCGATCATCGGCCTCATCTTCATGGTGCTCATGATGTCGAGGATGTTCGGCTTTCGGCGTCGAGGTTCTGGGAGCAGAAGGGGGATGGGTCCGATGTGCATGGGCTCCATGGGCATGAATCACGACGACCGCGAGCAGGACAGCGAAAAGGACGAAAGCGCCCTGGAGGTGCTGCGTAGACGTTACGCGGCGGGCGAACTCACCGACGAGGAGTTCGATGCCAAGCGTCGCCGACTCGAGGGTCGGTAGAAATGAGACGTTTTCTCATCTTCGCGATGCTCGCAGCCGGGATGTTGCTGGCGCTCCGAAAGATGGTCGAGAAAGCCGGCCCTGCGATGAGGGAACGGTGTTCGGGAATGTGCGATCGAATGTTAGCCAACATGCCCGAGTCGTTCCCGCCTAATCGCATGATGGCCGACCTTGAAGCCCTCAACGAGAAGACTGCTCGCATTGTCGAGATTCTGGCGGAACGTGAACAAGTCGGCGGGCCGCAGGAATAGTGGCCCAATGACGAAGGCCGACGATGGCCGAACGTCTACTTCGAGGTGGTTGTCTGAGTCGTAGTGAGGTCCGTGGATAACCGTTGTCCGACCATTCCGGCCGGTCCCGAATACCTCAACAGGGCCACACGCTCCACGCCGGGGCACCCCCGCCCGCTCCGACCGTCATAGCGTAGGCGTCGAACCCAGAGGTCCGCTCCGCTGCGGCCCATAAGACAAACCAGACGAGGACCGAACCCGACGCACCCTACGGCGCTGTCACCAGCACCTCACGGGACCCCCACATTGTTAGATGTGCGGGTGGCAGGGTGGTCAAGCATGCGATTTCCTCCGCGGGCGAGTCCGGTCCTAGACGGATGCCGGGCCGGACACCGGTCAGGCCGGCTGCCCTGGATCTGACGGATGTAGTAGAAGAGCCCGAGGGCGGGTACCCAGCAAAGAAACCGGTCTCGGGTTGCACACGGTCCATACGATCATCCATTGATGTGGTGGCGACATCTTGGTCCGCAGCAGGCCAGGAGGAACGACCTTCACCGTCATCCTGGCAGTGCTGACCGCCGAGTAGTCTGGTCCGGTGTCACTCAATCTCACGGCCTCCGAGTCGGGCTGTCTACTCCTCGCCGACATCACCGGGTACACCGGGTACCTGCAGGCGACCGAACTGGAGCACGCACAGGACGTGCTCGCTGACCTGCTCGAGACCATCGTCGAGACCCTCCAACCGGTCTTCGTCCTTTCGAAGCTGGAAGGCGACGCGGCTTTCGCATATGCCGCAGCGTCGAGTCTCAACCCCACGATGATCATGGATACGGTCGAAGCCGTCTACTTCGCCTTTCGCAAGCGTCTCCGGGACATCGATCATGCCACCAGTTGTGACTGCAACGCCTGTGTTCTGATCCCAGGCCTCGATCTCAAATTCTTCCTCCATTTCGGAGAGTATGTCGTGCGTCGAATTGCGGGGACCGAAGAGCTGACCGGACCCGACGTCGTCCTGGCCCACCGACTGATGAAAGGGTCTGCAGGCGAAGCCGTTCAGGGCTCGGCATACGCTGCCTACACCGCAGCAACGATGGATAAGGTCGGGATGAACCCCGAGCTCCTCGGATTTCGGCCTCACACCGACCATTTCGAGGACATCGGAGACGTGGAGCTATTCGTCCAGGACCTCCATGCCCGGTGGGCCTTCGAGCAGGAGCGCCAGCGTGTGTATGTATCCAAAGACGAAGCGGTTGCCGAAGTCGAGGTCGACGTCCCAGTGGAGCCGGCCGTCATTTGGGAATACGCAAGCGACCACTCGAAGAGAATGCAGTGGCAGCCGGGTCTAACTGGCATCGACATGGTTACCGACGGTCGACTTGGGGCCGGATCTACGAACCACTGCATGCACGGTCCGGACACGACCATCGAACACGTTGCCGATTGGCGCCCGTTCTCTTACTACACGACCCAATACGAACATCCGGTCCTCGACGGGTTGTGGACACTCACGACCGAGTTCACGAAGACCGAGACCGGAACGACGGTCTCATACAGGGTTGGCATGATTCCACCGGCACTTGAGGAATGGTGGACCGACTTCGGCCCTCAGTGGATAGATGGAGTGTCCGAGTCCCAGCGCAACCTCAAGGCCCTACTCGAGAAGGACCTCGGGGTTCAATTCGCCTAGCGAGTCAAGGACGTCGGAACGGTGCTTTGGTGGGTGCAAGCAAGCACGTCCTACTATGGATAGCCGTCGGATTGCATCCTGAACACCGGCTCTTCGGACAAGTCACTTCCCAGATCCGACACCAACGCTACGACCAAACCGCGACGCAAAGCCAACGGGTGGGAAGCGCCGTCGCGAATCGGATGCTTTGCGTTGGGCTGTCGAAAGTGGCGAACAGGCCGTCACCGGTCATTTTGACTTCGCGGCCTCGCCACCTGACCAGCTCCCTCCGAACCACTTCGTAGTGACGTTGGAGCAGGTCCCGCCACATCTGGTCATCGACAGATACAGCTAGTGCAGTCGAACCGACGATGTCGCTGAACACCGCGGTGGCGACGACGCGCTCGGGTTCGGCGGGTCCCCTTTGGCCGGTGATGAACTCTTCGATTTCCTGGAGCAAGGGTTCAGGATCGCCTGCCCAGAAGAAGTGGTCGTTTCCTGAAATTTCGACACGCTTGGAGTTGGGGATGTTGGAGGCGATGTAACGCCCTTCCTCGATATTCACGTCCGGGTCATCAATTCGGTATATGCAGAGGGTCGTAACAATAGAACCGGACATTACGAGTTGCTTGTAATGTGTAATCGTATTACACTGTGATTGTGAGTGACGTGTGGACCCAAGTCAGCAAGACCCTCGAAGAACACGGTATCGACTTCCGAATCGGACTGGGAGGCGACGGTGACCTCGCCAACTGCACCGTGTTGTGTCTGGCGGGTGACATGAAAACCACTGTCGCAGAAATGGGACGCACATCCCGAGATCAGGTGGTCATGGTCCGCATCGATGAGGACACCAAAAGCGCCCTTGACGACTGGGTCGAGACCGGGGCGGTTAGAAGCCGGTCGGAAGCTGCCGCTCTGTTCATACGGGAAGGTATCAAAGTCCGATCTGGGGAGCTTGACCAGCTCCGAGAGGCCCTCGAAGACGTCGGCCAGGCCAAACAGCGTCTCGAGGAACAAGCAAGACAAGTGATTGGGAACATACCCGACCTCACCACCTGAACATCCAAATCCGTTACGAGACCTAGCGAAAGGAGAGCGAAATGAAAAGATTCACGATTCCCCGTGTAGCCCACTGTTCCGACGGCTGTAGATTTGAGTCCCAGGCATGACCCAAAACTGCCTTCGCAACCTGAAACCCCCAGCTTGAAGCTGGGGGTTTCGTTGGTTCGACGCTGATCTGGTCGAGACCTTGGCTCAGACGCCGGCAGCGACCGCCTTGCTGACCCCGATGCGATCGCCGGACTCGGGGTCGAAGAAGTGCAGTTTGGAGGTATCCACCACCAACTCGACCGTATCGCCATGCTTCACCCTGATATCGGGGCTGACTCGAGCAATGAATTGCGTCTTGTCGCCAAGCGAAGAGACGCTCTGGCCGGTGTCTACGAGCAGTTCCTCGATGTCCGGCGTGATCACAGGACTTCTATCGATGGAGAAGTGAATGTAGGTGTCGGCCCCGAGCATCTCGGTTACCTCCACCTGAGCTTGCAGCGCTCGCTCGGGGTCTTCTCCAGCCACCGCGGCGGCCTCCAGCCCACTGGGACGGAGCCCGATCACGAGTTCCTCATTCATGTGATTTTCCAGACCGGGATGATTGTCCAGCGTTGCCTTGTCCACAGCGAGACGAGTGTTGGGCAACACCGCGATGACTTTGTCACCTTCGGTCTCGAGGTGGCAGTAGGTGAGATTCATTGATGGGCTCCCGATGAATCCCGCGACGAAGAGATTGTCCGGATGGTCGTATAGCTCTGTGGGATGGCCCACCTGCTGGAGGTTGTAGGGACGAGCCTCCGATACCGAGCGAAGGACGGCCACCCGGTCGCCCAGAGTCATCGCCTCGACCTGGTCGTGGGTGACGTACACCGTGGTCGTTCCCAAACGATTGTGAAGACGCTCCAGCTCGGCCCGCATCTGGACCCTGAGTTTGGCGTCGAGATTGGAAAGGGGCTCGTCCATGAGGAAGGCAGCAGGCTCACGAACGATGGCGCGGCCCATGGCCACCCGTTGCCGCTGGCCACCGGATAGAGCTTTCGGCTTGCGCTCGAGGAGATCGACTATCTCGAGTACCTCGGCGGCGTCTGTGACGAGACGATTGATGTCCTCCTTCTTGAACTTCCGCAACTTGAGCCCGAATGCCATGTTGTCGTATACCGACATGTGGGGATAGAGGGCGTAATTCTGAAAAACCATCGCGATGTCTCGGTCCTTGGGGGCAACATCGTTGACCACCCGGTCCCCGATCATCATCACCCCTTCAGATATCTCCTCGAGACCAGCGATCATCCGCAGGATCGTCGATTTTCCACAGCCGGACGGCCCGACCAGAACCAGGAACTCACCGTCGTGGATCTCGAGATCGACGTTGCCGACCGCCCGGGTCCCTCCTTCGTAGATCTTCCCGAGACCCTGCATTGTTATTCCGGCCATAGTTGTCTCCTTCTGT
>JAUXMQ010000135.1 GCA_030623125.1 Acidimicrobiia bacterium | reverse complement strand
GGCATCGGAGCTTGGGCGAGACCGCTGCAGACTGGATACGTCCGCAACTACGGCGCCTTGGTTCTCGCTGGGGCCGTTGTCGTCGTGATATGGCTCGTGGCGGGAGGCGCATGATGCTGACCTGGCTCATTGCCCTGCCGGTCATTGCTGCGGTGATCGTCGCCCTCGTCCCGAAACGTCTCAAGGAGTTGCACCTGCCGTTGGGCATCGCCCTCTCAGTGCTTCCGTTGGCTCTCGCAGGATATGTTTTCTGGATCTTCGAGCCTGTTGCCGGGTATCAGTTCCGCCAGCAGGCCGTCTGGTACGAACCGTGGGGCATCAGCTGGAGTCTCGGCATAGACGGCATCTCGATGCCGATGGTGCTCCTCACCACGATCCTGGTGCCAATCTCACTCGCCGCTTCAACTTCGATCACCAGGCGAACCAAGGAGTTTGTGGTGTACGCACTTCTCCTCGAGGCCGGGATGATCGGCGTGTTCCTTGCTCTCGACCTCTTTCTCTTCTTCGTCTTCTTCGAGGCGATTCTCATTCCCATGTATTTCATCATCGGTATCTGGGGTGGCGAGCGGCGGATCTATGCCGCGACGAAGTTCTTCATCTTCACCGCGTTCGGCTCGGCCCTGATGCTTGCCGGAATCATCGCTCTTGCCTTCACTCACGCCGAACAGTTCGGTTCGGCCTCCTTCGCCCTTTCGGACCTGATGAACTTGGAGTTGGCGACGGGGGCCGAACGGTGGCTGTTCGCCGCGTTCGCCCTGGCCTTCGCCATCAAGGTTCCGCTCTTCCCGCTCCACACCTGGCTGCCGGATGCCCACACCGAGGCTCCTACCGCTGGATCGGTCCTCCTGGCAGGGGTGCTCTTGAAACTGGGCACCTACGGGCTGCTGCGTTTCAACCTCTCCCTGTTTCCTCAGGCCTCTGTTGATGCCGTCTGGATAATGGGGACCCTCGCCGTGATCGGTATCATCTACGGCGCGGTGGTGGCCATCGTCCAGCCTGACCTGAAGAGGCTCGTTGCCTACTCGTCGGTCAGCCATCTCGGCTTTATCGTCCTCGGGACGTTTGCCCTCACCTCGGGAAGCCTTCAGGGGGCCGTGATCCAGAACGTCAATCATGGACTCACCACGGGGGCTCTCTTCCTTCTCGTGGGGATGATCTACGAGCGTCGCCATACCAAGCAGATCTCTGACTTCGGCGGCTTGCAGAAGGTGATGCCCGTCTTTGCCGGGTTCTTCCTGTTCATGGTCTTCGCCTCGATCGGTCTTCCCGGGCTCAATGGTTTTGTCGGTGAGTTTCTGATTTTGATAGGCAGCTTTACGACGCTTCCGGCCCTCACCATCGTCGCCGCCATCGGGGTTGTGCTTGCGGCGATCTACATGCTGTGGGCTTATGAGCGGGTGTTCACCGGGGTTCCCGACAAGGAGGAGAACAGAGTGCTCTCCGATCTCTCGATTCGCGAGATATCGATACTTGCCCCGCTTGTCGTCCTCGTCCTCGTCCTCGGTCTCTACCCGAAGATCCTTCTCGACAAGATCGCTCCATCAACCGAGGCCGTCCTCGACCACATCGAGTCCCAGACCGAGTTCGTGATACCGGAGCCGGGAAGACTGGGCGATGTTTTCGTCGCGGGCGGTGATCAAGAGTGATCGCCACGCCCGACGTCAGCTGGATAGCCATTCTTCCCGAGCTGGTGCTTGCTCTCGGGGCCGTTGCCGTGCTCCTTGTCGATGTTCAATGGAAGCCGGCCACCCGGGTGCTGGGAGTCATCTCTGCAATCACTCTTGTGGTCGCAATCTCGTTCACAATGCTGCAGTGGGCCCAGGCGGGTGATGCTCTCGAGTTTGGCGGTCTTGGCGCACTGGTCGCCTTTTCCGGCATGGTCGTCATGGACGGGTTCGCGGTGTTCGGCCGTTTCGTGCTGCTGGTCATGACGGGACTCGGGCTGCTTGCAGGGTGGAAGCTCATCGAGAGCCTCAACCGACGGGGTGCCGAGGCAATCGCCCTCGTTCTGCTGGCCACGACAGGATTCTCGATCATGGTCGCCTCCAACAACCTGGTGATGATGTTTCTTGGACTCGAGATCGGTTCGATCTCGTTGTACGTCCTTGCCGGGATGACCCGGGAGAAGATCAAGGCCGACGAGGCTGCAATGAAGTATTTCTTGCTCGGTTCCTTCGCGTCGGCAATCTTCGTTTACGGAGTGGCCCTCCTATACGCCGGGACCGGTCAACTCGAGATTCTTGCGATACGACAGTTCTTTACGGAGTTCTTCGTCACCAGTCCCGCCGTGATCCTGATAGGACTGGCGTTGATCATCGTCGGACTCGGTTTCAAGGTGTCCGCGGCGCCGTTTCACAGTTGGGCGCCAGATGTGTACCAGGGCGCCCCTGCCGGTGTGGTCGGATACATGGCGGCAATGGCCAAGATCGCCGGCTTCCTGGCGATCGCCCGAGTTCTGCTCACAGGAGTTCCCCAACTCGACGCCAATTGGCTTCCGGTGATCGCCGGACTCTCGGCCCTCTCGATGCTCGTCGGATCGATTATCGCTCTCGTTCAGAATGACGTTCGGCGGATGCTGGCCTATTCAGGTGTAGCCCACGCCGGATTCATTCTGACGGGAATCGTTGGTGGAGCCACCACCGGGATGCTGTTCTATGTCAGCGTCTACGCGATCCAACTGGTCGGCGCGTTCGCTGTTGTCGCGGTTGTGAGCGGCCCCGGCAGCTCCGGTTCCTCAATCGATGAATACAGGGGACTTGCCCGTCGGAGTCCGGCTCTCGGGGCAGCATTTGCCGTTCTCCTGCTGGGTATGGCGGGTCTTCCACTCACGTCGGGTTTCATCGCCAAGTTCGGTGTCTTCAGCGAGGCGTGGGCCAACGGCTACGGGTGGCTGGTGATAGTCGCTCTCTTGGCATCGGTGATCGCCTTCGCCTTCTATCTGCGTGTCATCGTCGTGATGTACATGGACGAGACGGAGGAAGAAGCGGTCCTGGTTTCGGCGACCACCCGCTGGGTGCTGGGGATCGCAGTCATCGGAACAGTTCTTGCGGGTATCCTGCCGGCGCCGCTCATCGACATGGCGGCCAATGCCTTCCCTCTTTAGCCGCGTCGCCAGGCCTCTTCTCCTCGGTTTGGCTGCGGGGGTCATGTTCGTCGGAGCGGCCGCCCCGGCTCTCGCGGCCGAGACCGCGAATTCGGAGTTTGTGATCATCCGGCCCGACGATCTCTTGGAGGACGATCTCTACGCCGGAGCGATCAAGGTGTCGATCGAAGGCGAGATCGACGGAGACCTGATTGCCTTTGCAGCGGAAGAGATCGTGATAGATGGGACTGTGACCGGTTCGGTGATTGCGGTGGCTCCCAGGGTGACGATCAACGGCTCGGTCGGTGGAGCGCTTCGAGTGATTGCCAGATCGCTCGTGGTCAACGGGAGTGTTGGCACAGACATCGTGGTCACAGCCGTCGAGGTCCAGCTGGCCGAAAGCTCCTCCGTTGATGGCGATGTCCTTGCTTGGGTTGTCGACATGGAGGCTCTCGGTCACATCGGACGGGACCTGGAGGGCAGTCAGCGAAGCCTCGGACTGGCCGGTTCGGTTGACGGTGATGTCGACGTCTCGGTCGGCCGGCTGACCGTCGTCGACGATCTGACGGTGTCAGGAGATCTCGGCTACCGGTCCGAGTCCACGGCCGAGGGCTTGGGGATGGCCGACGTGGGCGGGGTGGTAGTGCACAAGCAACCGCTGCCACCCAATATCAGGCTGAGGGCCCTTGGTCTGTTTGGACGGTTCCTGGTGGTTCTCCTGTTGACGATTGCCGCTCTCAGCACCGCTTGGGGATGGCCCGAGAGGACTGTCAAGGCCGTCGGAAAAGTGAAGGCGACTCCCTTGAGGGCGTGGTTCTTCGGAGCTGTGGTAATGGCATCGCCTTTGTTTCTGGTGGCGATCGCAGCGCTGCTGTTGGCACTCGCTCCCCCCTCGGCGAGCTTTCCGTTGCTCGCCATTCTCGGACCTGTGATTCTGGCGGCCCTCGGGGTGGTTCTGGCGGTGTCCCTGATGGCAGGTATCCCCACAGTCGGCCGGGTCGGTGAAGTGCTGTTCCGCAAGCTCGATATCTACGGGGCGATTCTCGCCGGGTCCGTCGTGGTCGGGATGCTTTGGATGTTGCCGATCGTGGGATGGCTGATCCCGCTGGTCGTGTTGCCGCTTGGTCTGGGTGGCTGGTACCTCAGTTGGCAGGGCAAGCCCGAAAGGGCTGATCAGACCTGATCGGAACTGAACTCCAACTCCTTCGTCTGATCCTCGAAAACGTCGTACGCAAATCGCATGCTCACATGACCGCAGGCTTCGCACGCCTCACGTTCCAGACCGGCGATTTCGGTGGTCACTATCTTCATGTGGTGACACCTGTCCGTCAGTTCCTTGCTACCCCTGGTCTTGTGTCGCATCATGGTTAGCTCCTTTGGAACAGTTGCCCACTGGTATCGACGGAGGACCCGCCTGACTTGGGGGCTAATGACAACTCACTCCGGATGACTAGTCCTTTG
>JAUXMQ010000152.1 GCA_030623125.1 Acidimicrobiia bacterium | reverse complement strand
AGGGGCCGATATCGACACATCAGCGACGATTTCAAGGATGGCACCAAGGCTTATGTGGCGATGGTGGAGCGGTACTTGGAGGCATTGGCGGCTGTGGGCGAGCGCAAGGCGTAACGTGGCTGCCCTATGGAGGGGCAGCGAGTCCAGCTTCTAGTCACCTGCCTGGTTGATGCGTTGGCTCCCCAGGTGGGTCGAGCCACCCTGGCCGTTCTCGAGAATTCGGGTTGCCGGGTGGACTTTCCCGAGGGTCAAACCTGCTGCGGACAGCCGGCGTTCAATGTCGGTCTCACCGATCAGGCGCGTGAGATGGCTGCTCACACTCTTGATGTCCTCGATGAGACCGAAGGTCCGATCGTGATCCCATCCGGATCGTGCTCCCAGATGATTGTCCACCACTACGTGGAGCTTTTCGAAGGCACCGATCGAGCCGATCAGGCGGAGCGGGTGGCCGCCCGGACCCGCGAACTCACTCAGTTCCTCGTTGATGATCTCGGGGCCGCCCCATCCGCCTCATGTGACGGATGTTCGGTCGCCTACCACTACTCGTGTCATGGTCTGCGTGGTCTCGGATTGGAAGCACAAGCCGATCGGCTGTTGGAGGACATCGAGCGGGTGGACCTCGAGGGTGACAAGGAGTGCTGCGGTTTTGGGGGTCTCTTCTCGGTCGAGATGCCGGCCATCTCCGCGGCGATCATGGATGAGAAACTCAACCGGGTTGAGGCGTCCGGCGCGGACATTCTCGTGGGGGGCGACGTGTCGTGTCTCATGCACCTGGAGGGCGGTCTTCGACGCAGAGGATCGAAAGTGGTGGTCCGCCACATCGCGGAGTTATTGGCAGGAGACGACAAGTGAGTCAGCCGGTGAGCTTCGTAACTCGCGCCGACGCTCTCCTCGGCAGCAAAGAAGCGGCTGCTGTCGTCAAAGGGATACGACACTTCACCGAGGCGAGAGACCGTGTAGCCGAAGAGTTTCCCATCATGGAGGAGTTGCGTGACAGGGCGCGGACGATCCGTCTTCACTCCCTGCGCCATCTCGACCGGCTTCTGGGTCACTTCGCGGATCAGGTCACCGCCCTGGGCGGCACAGTGCACTTCGCGGCCGATGCCGACGAGGCAAACCGGATTGTGGCCGAAATCCTCCACCGGTCGGGCTCCCGTCTCGTGGTGAAGTCCAAGTCGATGGTCTCTGAGGAGATCGAGCTCAACAGCCACCTCGAAGACCTCGGCGTGGAGGTGGTGGAGACAGATCTCGGCGAGTTCATCGTCCAACTCGCGGGCGACACTCCCAGCCACATCATCGCTCCCGTGCTCCACCTGACGCGCCAGGACGTTGCTGCACTGTTCTCCGAGAAGCTGGGTGTCGAATACACCGACGATCCGACAGAACTCAACGAGATAGCCCGGACCCATCTTCGAGAGATCTTTCTCAGGGCAGACGCGGGTATCTCCGGCGTGAACATGGCGATCGCGGAGACAGGTTCGGTTGTCCTGGTCACCAACGAGGGGAACGGGCGGCTGACGACGACAGCTCCAAGAGTTCACATAGCCCTGATGGGCATGGAGAGGATCGTCTCACGCTGGCAGGACGCCGCCGTTGTTCTCGAGGTTCTCGCTCGCTCCGCCACCGGGCAGAGGCTTTCTGTCTACACCAGCGTCATCACCGGCCCGAGGAGACCCGGTGATCCTGACGGTCCGGAAGAGACACACGTCGTGGTCATTGACAATGGCCGCTCGGAGATCCTCAGTGGTCCCACCGCGGAGATCCTCGCCTGCATCAGATGTGGCGCCTGCCTCAATGTGTGCCCCATCTTTCGGACGGTTGGAGGTCACGCCTATGGCACCGTGTATTCGGGGCCGATCGGGTCGATTGTCACTCCTGGCTTGCACGGGATGGAGCCCTGGTGGGAACTGCCCTACGCATCGACGATGTGCGGGGCGTGCGAGGAGGTGTGCCCCATACGGATCCAGATCCCGTCGATGCTTCTTCATCTGAGGGAGCGGGCCGCGGCTGAGGGCAGACTCCCTGGCTGGCTCAACCGGGGCATGAGCCGGTATGCCCGAACGACGACCGATCCTCAGAAGTGGCGGAGGGCCAAGAAGTGGGCGTCGCGTCTGAGCGCACCTCTGGCGTCACGCGGCTGGCTGCGACGGATCCCGGGTCCGGGGAGAGGCTGGACTCAATACCGTGACCTGCCACGACCCGCATCGGAGTCGTTCAATGAATGGTGGAGGACCAACCGTGGATCGTGATGTCTTTCTAGCCAGAGTCGGTCAGTCAGCCATGACTGCGCACCTGCCGGAGGCGTTGGCCGTTCCCGACCGTTTGCCCGATTTGGATTTCGAGGACCTCCAGGCGCTTTTTAGGGAAAGGGCCCAAGACGTGGATGCCGTGGTTCACGGGGCGGTGGGACGACACGGGGTTCCTCGGGCGGTTGCCGGAATCGCCGCGGGACATCACTGCCGGTCGTTCATGGCATGGGAGGATCTGCCTGCTTCGGGGGTGGCTTCGGCTCTCACCGCGATGGGGCTGGAAAGGGTGAAAGGGGAGGTGCCGATCGACGCCAGGATCGAGCATCAGATGGAGTATCGCGAGCTGGACCTGGGCATCACCGGAGCCACAGTTGGTCTTGCCGAGAGTGGCAGCGTGGTACTCGATCATGGCCCGGGAAGACCCAGAATGGCCAGCCTCGTGCCCGAGGTCCATGTGGCGCTTCTCGATCTGACACTGATCGAGCGAACCCTGGCCCATTGGGCCCACAGGCGCCCGGAAGCAGTCGCAGACAGCGCCAATCTGGTGATTGTCACAGGGCCAAGTCGAACGGGCGACATAGAGCAGCAGCTCACTCTTGGGGTTCACGGGCCAAAACATGTTCACATCGTGTTGATGAAATGAGCGGTCTCCAAGAACCCCCCACACGAGATCGCCCATCACGCGTTCTGGTCCGGATTCTGATACTGACTCTGCTGGTGCTGGCGGTTGGCGTCGTCGTCTGGACCTCGGTGACCAACCAACGGATCGACCTGATCGAGGATGTGCCCGCAGGAGAGATCGAGCTGGTCGACTTCACGATGGTCGGAAGCCTCCGTATCAACGTCGTCACGGAACCTGGCGGTGTTGTTCCGGTGATCCTGCTTCATGAAAGGGATGTCGCCGGTGGGGTGACGCTGGAGGATGTAGCTGGAGGATTAGGGGGCCGATTTCACGCGGTCCGGCTTGATCTTCCTGGATATGGGCTGAGCGATCGTCTGCCGAGCGAGGGTCCCGGTCACACCGTGGCATTCATGGCGCAAGTCGTGAGCACCGTCATCGAGGAACGATTCGCCACTCCAGCCGTGGTCGCCGGCGTCGGTCTCGGGGGGCGGGTTGCTGCCGAAGTGGCCGTAAGCAGACCGGATCTCGTCCGAGGTGTTGTGCTCGTCGATGTCGACTTCTGGGAGGAGGATGGGTGGATCGACTTCGTCGAACGTCTGCCGTTGGTAGGTCGGGCGGCGACCTTCAGTTTCGAGACTGGGGGAAGATTCGCAATGGATATCTGGGCGCCGAACTGCGCCGAAGGTGGATGGTGCCCCGGTAAGGATCAGATCGCTGCGCGCGGCATCACCACGACCATAAGCGGATCGACCGACTCGATCAGATCGTTCCTACGAACACAGCCGTCCTCTCTGGTTCCTTCCGACCTGGCCGAGATCGTCGCGCCTGTGGCCTATGTGTGGAGTCGAGATGGCGATGTGCCTTTCGACTCGGTGGAGAGAGTGAAACGAGAGCTGCCCGACATCACGGTTTCGGAAGTCGATGCCTGGCAGGCCCATCTCGAGTCACCGGGTGCGGTGGTCGACGCCATAGACATGGTGGGCCGCTGAGAGTCTGGTGGTGAGAGGGCGTCGGTCAGTCCTGTAAACCCAAAGACCATTCTTCGGGTCGGCAGAATGTATGACGCATCAACCGTCAGTCCGGTCACATCCTTTTTCTGAGCGGCGAGGCCTTCAAGAGCGCTCGATCTGGTTCAGTAGATCGATGAGCCGAGATACTCTCGCAACACGGTTTCGATCACTTCGGAGTCTCGGATGTCTTTGCGGGCTGCGTACACCTTCGCCGCCCGCAACACCTCCTCGTCAACGTAGACCGTTGTCTTCTTCCCCGTGCGGTT
>JAUXMQ010000227.1 GCA_030623125.1 Acidimicrobiia bacterium | reverse complement strand
TTGGATCATTGTCGTGATCAACGACCACCGCCCTCAGCCTGTCACGCTCTTCGGGTGAAAGGGCTGCGTACTGCTCAAAACTATCGAAAGCGGCGACGCTCCCTTCCGGCGTCAGTGGGTTTCGACCTTCGCGCATTCCGGCCTTGGACCAGCGAGCGAGACCGGGTAGGCCAAACCACAGGGCCTTCGAAATGCCGTAGTGGTCGAATCCCTCGATGCCCTGATGCATGATCACGTCGGAGCTCGACCAGGCCCCGAGACTCTCACCAAAGACCAGGACCTTGGGACGCTTCTTCTCGTCAACAGTTCGGAGACGCTGTCTGACACCCCAGAGCAGCTGCCGAAACTGGGCTCGACCCAAGGACACCCCGTGGACCTCTAGGAACGACGGCGCCTTTCCATATTGAATACAGACTGTCGCGATATCACCACGCGCCAACAGTTCGGCGGACTCGATCATGGTGTGATCAACCCAGCCGGTCCCGGTTGGAGACACCAGAAGCAGATACTCCCTATCAAAAACGCCAAGACGCTCCATCTCGTTGAGAGCCAATTCGGATCTTCCCGTGGCATAGATCGGCTCAGAATCGACACCCACATACGCACGGATGGGGTGAGCCTTGGCCGGCTCACCGAGTGTCTCCTCGATGACGTCTGGCGATACAACCTCGGTCACATACCTGCGACCCTGGAGACCGAGTTCCGCGAATGGCGAAATGCTGTTCGGGCCGCCGGAGACAAACTCATTACTCGGTGGCACCGAGAAGTTGGTCTCCATCTTTGCGTTGGCCCGCGATATGCGTCGGACGAGACTGCCATAGAGAGCCACCGCCCCCGCACCCCACAGGGCTCCGTTGATAGCTCTACCGATCGCCGAATGACCCGGACTCTCACCTATATACCCGACAAGTGAATTGCGAGACGAGATATAGCCGCGGCCGACCCATCTACCAGCAAATGCGAGACCGGTGGCAATGGCAATCGACATCGGCAGCTGTGCCGGTTTGTCATCTTCGGTCCAACGCTGGATGACGGCCTTGCGAGTTTCCAGCTCCTTGCCCCAACGGCTTGCCACATAGCCGAAACCGCCGAGACCGGTGATGATGGGGACAATGGGTGTGTCGATCTTCCCTTGCACCTCGTTGCCTGCTTCGTGGATGATGCCGCCGAGGGCGGCGACACTGACGATCTGCCCGGCACTGCGCAGCATCGCCTTGGATGTGGCTTCGTCGTCCGCCTCCTGGATTCGAGCCAGGGTCGCGCCGCCGGCCGCTATCACCGCCCGTGACCCGATCCGCCAGGCGAGCGGTGAGCCCTTGGGAGCAATACTCCTCGCCAGAACATCGACACTCAGACCGATCGCCTCGGCAGCGAGCACCGTGAGACCCGCAGCGATTCCCTGATGGACCGATGTTCTCGGCATCAGGGACGGCCCAAACGAATCAAGCGCCGCACTGGCCTTTAGCGGCCCGGCCGGTCCACTGGTGATCGGATTTAGACGGTCCGACACCGTAACCGCCACCCTGACAAAGTTCTCCGTGAGGTTCATATGGCGAGAAATCTAGTCAAACACCCTTCGGTGAAACGAAACGCGGGTTGAGGTCATGAAACGGTTCACAGAAGGGTGGCAGGCGTGACTAGGTTCACCGTTTGCTCTATCCATGTCCAACGAGGAGTCGAAGATGACCAGCGAGCGCAGTCGAGATGTTCTACCGATCCCGGACAAGCCCTATCAGGGGCTTCTCACATACGACGCCAAAGATCCGGCCTCCAATTTCCCTCCGATCGCGCCGATCCGTCCGCCGGCCGGAGCGCCCAATGTCCTGATTGTGCTTCTCGACGACGTCGGTTTTGGAGCCTCGAGCGCATTTGGCGGCCCTTGCGCCACCCCCACTGCGGAACGACTCGCCAACGAGGGACTGAAGTACAACAGGTTTCATACGACCGCCCTTTGCTCACCCACCAGAGCAGCCCTTCTGACGGGACGCAACCACCACTCGGTCGGGATGGGAGGAATCACCGAACTTGCAACTTCTGCCCCGGGATACACCTCGGTGATCCCGAACTCCACAGCCCCGCTAGCCGAGATGTTGAAGCTCAACGGGTATTCGACGGCCCAGTTTGGGAAGTGCCATGAGGTACCGGTCTGGGAGACCAGTCCGATGGGGCCGTTTCGGCAGTGGCCGACCGGTCAGGGTTTCGAGCACTTCTATGGGTTCATCGGGGGCGAGACCAACCAGTACGCCCCCGCGATCTATAGGGACACCGTCCCCATCGAGCCCGAGCATGGTGACGACGAGGACTACCACTTCGGCGAGGACATGACGGATCACACGATCGACTGGATCCGTCAGCAGAAAGCCCTGATGCCGGATAAGCCGTTCTTTGCCTATTACGCGCCTGGGGCCACCCACGCTCCGCACCATGTGCCACCCGTCTGGTCAGATAAGTACAAAGGGAACTTTGATCAGGGCTGGGATGTCCTGCGTGAGCAGACTCTTGCCCGACAAAAGGAGTTGGGTGTCATCCCAGACGATGCCGAACTCACCGAACGACCCGAGGAGATCCCGGCTTGGGACGACATGCCCGAGGATCTGAAGCCGGTGCTCGCCAGACAGATGGAGATCTACGCAGGGTTTTTGGAGCACACAGATCACCAAGTGGGCCGTCTCATCGACGCCCTCGAAGACCTCGAGATCCTGGATGACACGTTGGTCTTCTACATAATCGGGGACAACGGAGCGTCGGCTGAGGGGACCATCAACGGCACTTTCAACGAAATGCTCAGTCTCAACGGTGCATTTGACATAGAGACCCCCGAGTTCATGGCCGCGCGCATCGATAACTTCGGTGGACCCGAGGCGTACAACCACTTCGCGGTGGGTTGGGCGCATGCCATGGACACCCCATATCAGTGGACCAAACAGGTGGCGTCAAGAAGTATTGGCCATCGATGCTCAGGACGCGATCGCCCACTTCCGACTCGGGGTGGCGTTGCGCGAGCGTTACGACTCGGCTGATCGCC
>JAUXMQ010000251.1 GCA_030623125.1 Acidimicrobiia bacterium | reverse complement strand
GTGGCGAGCATCAGCAATACCCATGGGAGGATACCGGCACCACGGGATAGTGCCTCCAACGACTGGGAGGCGCCGATTACGAGCGGAAGCGCCAGGGGAGCCACGATCAGAGATGCGAGAGCCGTGCGATTCCTCAGCCCGGCCGTTATCTCACCGGCGAGTGTTCCGAGTTCGGTGAGTCCGATGGAGAAGAGCACCGTTCCCAGAAGCACCGTCGACCAGAACCCGGATGGGAGAGTTGGCCCGTAGATGAGCACCATCGCGATGAACAGCACCACGAGGAACGCCAGCATGAGGACACCGCCGGACAGCACCCGACCCACGAATCGAGCGGCCGGATCAACCCCGAGCAAAGCGTGCAGATCTCTCCGCTCCTGTGTGTCGGCCGCCGACTGCCGAAGAGCCACCTGCATGCCGAAGAGGATTCCAAGCGCCCAGAACACCGCCGGACCTATTCGACTTATGGTCGCAAGCTCGATTCCAAGGGAAAGCGGAAACACCATGAGTGCGACCACAGCGAAAGGAAGCACGATTCTGAGAGTGTCTCCGAGTCTTCTCTCAACACGGAGATCCACTCGTGCTATCTCCAGGGACTGGTTCCAGAAGCTCATCGAGCACTCTCCAAGCGCCCGGAACTGAGGGCCATCACCTCATCACAGCTCGCGTCGAGCCGTTGGTGGTCATGAGAGACCATGACAACTCCGCCACCATCGCCAATCGTTCGGTCCTTGAGTGCGTCTATGAGCTCGCGGGCCGAATTGTCGAGACCGGATGTTGCCTCATCGAGGAGCAACAGCTTTGGCCTGGTCAGCAGCAGATGAGCTACCTCGATCCGTCTCCGCATTCCAAAGGAGCTTGCATCCGCCCTTCTGTCGGACGCCTCGTCAAGACCGACTACATCGAGGACCGGGTCCACTCTCTCCTCGGCCAAGCCCGCCAGCCGGACAACATGAACGAGATTCTCGCGAAGTGTCAACTCGTCGATCAGAGCCGGGTTGTGGCCGATCATCCCGATGGAGGGCCTAACCGCGAACACCTGGTCGGAGTTGACGTCGGCACCCAATACCGATCCTGCTCCCTCGCTGATTCTGAGCAGTGTGGTCAACATGCGAATCAAGGTGGTCTTGCCCGATCCGTTCGGGCCGGTAATGCCCGCAACCTGGCCCGGTTGCAGGCTGAAATCAACTTGGCGAAGGATGGGTTTTCCCCCAAGGGAAACACCGGCGTTTTCCAGATGGACTAGTGGATCCACATTTGGAGTCTCATCACCGGAAGGAAGAGACTCAAGTTGGTGCTGTGATCCGATGGCCGACGAGTCTCGGACCGAGCCACACCGCAAGTCCTCCAAACGCCACGGCGGCGAGGTACCAGCCGACCGGGCCGCCGGTGAGACTCGGTCGCATGGGCTCGGTGAGGAGACGGACCAGCCCGACCAGGGCAAGCGCTGCTCCCGCTCTGGTGAGAAGGCGCCAGGGCAATCTGGAGACCAGCCACGCGGCCAAAATCAGACCTGCGGCGGCATAGAGCTCAACAGGATGACGGGTGACGGCGCTTCCCGGCTCAGCCCATGCCCAGGGAAGACCGGACGCCGTTCCCAGACATGCGCCCCGCCAGAGACACCCGGCATGCCAGCCGGCGAGACCAAGTACCGCAGCGGGTGCGGTCGCGTCCAGGTCGGCGATCCGCCACTTGTCGGCCCACAGATAAGTCACGATGGCGCCGATCGAAGCTGCTCCTGTATGGACACCTCCCCGAACGATGATGATGTCGAGAGGGTTGACGAGGGGGTTGATGCCCTGGAGCATCATGGCGACGAGTCTGCCCACGACAAGCCCGCCCACCGCTGCCCCAATCAAACGATCTGTCGGATGATCGGGAAGACGGTCGCTCCAGAGACGGGTGCCTATCCAACTGAAACCGATCGCAGTGAGCGCCGCCCACAGCAGAGTGAACTCCAACTAAGAGCCCAGTTGAAGCAGCTCGTCGATATTCAAGGCGAGTGTCCTCTCATCGAGAATTCCACTGTGCGTCTTGAACAGCTCACCGTTTGGGGCGAAGAAGAACGTGACTGGTGTGCCGATTCCGGCATAGAAGTTGACGACCTCGCGGTCGCGATCGAAGAAGTGATCGAACTCGAGACCGAATTCGGCCAGGAAGGCTTTGGCGTCTGTCTGGTTGTCCTGGACATCGACGCCTATGAACTCGATCTGGGAGCCGTATTGCTCGAAAGCCTGGTTGAGCAGGGGAGCCTCAGAGCGGCATGGCAGGCACCACGACGCCCACACGTTGACGACAGCCGGCCTGTCGATACCCCCAATGTGGGCTTCGAACTCATCGGCCGTGGTCGCCGGCAGATCCGGGCGGCCCCCTACATCCTCGGGTCCTGCCGTGGCAGTGCCACCGCATGCGGCGAGGATCAGCGTGAGCACGATCGAGCGCTTCAACATCGTGAACGATTGTCCGTTTCTGTTTGGCATCCAAGCCTGCAAACGCCCCCGTCACGACCCTTATGCCGCGCGACGGGGAGGAATGGTCAGACGCACCGCTCGTCTGATCGGGAGGCAGAGTTGGCCGGTCAAGTCGACCAGACGTATCGAGTTTCCGTTCAACCACCGCCAGATGATCTCTGCTTCCTCCCCGGCCTGCACATTGGGCGGAACCTCGGTTGCGGACACGTCGACCCTCCGAGCCTGGGCGATGAGGCCAGGGGGGTCGCCAGGTTGTCGCGTCTCGACCAGAGCGCCGTGGTCGATGACAGTCCG
>JAUXMQ010000206.1 GCA_030623125.1 Acidimicrobiia bacterium | reverse complement strand
TGAATGTCTGCGGCGAGATGGTCCGGGATCGAGTACCAGAAACCATCGTCGACGGCAAAGGTTGGAATGTCGGGCACGACACGGGCGGCGCTGTGCTTCAGAGGCCGGCCGCCATCCTGATGTCATCGACCCTGTCGAGTTTCTCCCATGAGAACTCGGGTCTTCCAAAGTGCCCGTATGCCGATGTCGCGCTGAAGACAGGCTGGGTGAGACCGAGCGACGAGATGATGGAAGCAGGACGGAAATCGTATACCTCCTCGACGATGCTCTCTATCTTCTCCGGATCGATCTTCTCGGTGCCGAAGGTCTCGACATGAACCGAGAAGGGCTGAGCCTGGCCGATTGCATAGGCAAGCTGGATCTCCAGGCGGTCGGCCACTCCGGCCGCCACAGCATTCTTCGCAGCCCACCTCGCGGCATAGGCGGCCGAACGGTCCACCTTGGTGGCGTCCTTTCCAGAGAAGGCGCCACCCCCGTGGCGGGCGTATCCGCCGTAGGTATCGACGATGATCTTGCGTCCGGTGAGTCCGGTGTCGGCCACCGGGCCCCCGATGACGAACCTGCCGCTGGGGTTGAAAATGAACTCGAGACCAGCGGAGATCAACGCCTCGGGAACCACATGTGAAACGACCGTTTCGTAGACATCGCCCCTCATGTCCTCGTTGTCCTGATCGTCGGCATGGTGAGTCGAGATGAGCACCTTCTCGACCGAGACGGGTCGATGACCCTCATAGCGGACCATCACCTGGGTTTTGCCGTCCGGTCGCAGGTATCCGAGAGTCCCATCTTTTCGGACCTCGGCTAGCCGTTCCGCCAGACGATGAGCCAACTGGATCGGCAGCGGCATGAAGGCGTCTGTCTCTGTGACCGCAAAACCGAACATCAAGCCTTGATCTCCGGCGCCCATGTCGCGGTCGATGCCTGCAGCGATGTCGGCACTCTGGGCATCGATTCGATTCATGATCTCGATGGTTGAAGCCGCGAAGTCGGGGTCAAACCCGTTGTAACCGATCCGTTCGATGGTCGAGCGAACAACTTCTTCGACGTCGAGTTCGGCCCCATCCGAGATCTCACCACCGATGACTGCCAGCCGGGTGGTCACGAAGGTCTCACATGCGACCCGAGTCCAAGGATTGATGCGGAGAGCTGCGTCGAGAATGGCATCCGAGATGGCATCTGCAATCTTGTCCGGGTGTCCCTCGGTGACGGACTCGGATGTGAAGTAGGACGATCTCATGAAAGACAGGAGGCTAACCCCGCGCTGCCATCATGGTGGCGATGCGATCCAGCAGCAGCGAGGCGACTTCCTGTTTGCTCATGAGGGGCCACGCGTCCGTCGTGCCTTTGCTGTCGATGAGAACGACACGGTTGGTATCGGTTTCGAACCCTGAGCCTGGTTCGGTGATGTCGTTGTAAACGAGAAGATCCACCTTCTTCTCCAATGCCTTCTCGATTGCCCGTTCCACGCCTCCGGTCTCGGCGGCGAAGCCGACGACAAAGGGCTTGGGGTCACGGGCCACAACGGAGGCCAGCACGTCAGGAGTCGGGATCAACTCGATCGAGTCGAGTCCATCGGTTCTTGATATCTTTCCCTCACTCGACTTCGAAGGTTGAAAATCTGCCACCGCGGCCGCCATGATCGCGACGTCGATGTCCTCGCCGAAAACGGCCTCTGCCATCTCGTCGGCTGTCTCCACCGCCACGACCGTGACTGTGGGCCCCGCAGCCATGTTCGACGCTGTGACTAGTGTGACTCTGATTCCGCGGAGTGCGGCCTCGTTGGCGATGGCGTGGCCCATCTTCACCGACGAGCGGTTTCCCAGATACCTGACTGGATCGAGTGGCTCCCTGGTGCCGCCGGCAGTGACCAACACTCGCAACCCAGACTCGTCGGGGCTGAGTATCCTTTCGATTGCCTCGACGATCTCGTCCGGCTCCGACACGCGACCCATACCGACGTCACCTCCGGCCAGGGCACCCGCAACCGGCCCGATGAACAGGTAGCCGTCGCTCTCGAGGGTCTTGATGTTTCGCTGTGTCGCCGGGTGCTCCCACATCTCGGTGTGCATCGCGGGGGCGAGCAGCACGGGCGACCCGGCGGAAAGAAGCGTGGCTGACACCAGATCCGATGAGATTCCGTTGGCTACTTTCCCGATGGTCGAAGCCGTAGCGGGGGCAACGATCACCACTTCACACCAACGGGCAAGGTCGGTGTGCGGCGACACCGAGGGCTCGCCGAACAGTGACATGTGGGGCTGGGCGCCGGTGATGGCCGCGAAGGTCTGGGGACCGATGAATTCACGGGCGGACTCGGTGAGAATCACCTTTACCTCGGCACCTGCCTCGACGAGACGACGGGCGAGAAAAGCGGACTTGTAGGCTGCGACCCCCCCGGTGACGGCGAGCAGGACCCGCCGACCTTGGAGCATCTATTCCTCGACGGCCTCGACAGCGACCTTGCCCTCGGCGATCTCTTCCATGGCAATCGTCAACGGTTTCCTGGAGAGGGTCTGCACCTGTGGGGGCACGAACTCTCCGTAGCCGACACCGAGTTGATGAAAGTAGCTGTTGATCTGGCGGGCACGACGAGCCGACACCACAACAGTGGCGAACCTGTTGCCGATCTGGTCGATGACGTCTTCGATCTTCATTGGTTCCTTTGGGGGGATGAGAACCCAAGGCTACCTCATCGGGAGCCACTAATCAGCTTCGCGACCTTCTGGGTCGCCCGATTCAGAAGGTCGTTGACCACAATGTGGTCAAACAGGCTCGGTGCCTCTTCGAGTTGGGTCTCGGCGATCTTCAAGCGGTCGGCGATGTCCTCACTTGCGGTATCCCCTCTGGATCGCAGCCTCTGCTCGAGCACCTCCGTCGAGGGCGGAGACACGAAGATCATGATGGCGTCAGGTCGTTGTGCCCGAATCTGTCGTGCACCGTCGATCTCGATATCCAACAGCACATCCCTTCCGGACGCGATCTCCGCTTCGACCGGAGCTGCGGGGGTCCCGTAGTGGTTCCCGTTGTAGATCGCCCACTCCAGAAGAGCATTTGAGGCGATCATCTCCTCAAACTGTTCTGTGGTCACGAAGTCATAGTCGACGCCGTGGGTTTCACCGGGCCGGCGCGAACGAGTAGTGGCCGAGACAGAGAAAGCAATGTCGATGCGATCAAGCAATCTTTTGATGATGCTGGTCTTTCCGGAACCCGAAGGTCCGGACATGACGATGATCCGACCGGTCAACTCAGGAGAACTCTGCGAGCAACGCCGCTTTCTGTCTGTCTCCCAGACCTCGGATTCGCCGG
>JAUXMQ010000099.1 GCA_030623125.1 Acidimicrobiia bacterium | reverse complement strand
TCCGGAGACCCGGTGAAAGAGATTCGGCGCACGCGTCTATCGCTGACCAGAGCAGCCCCGACCTCTTCGCCGATTCCCTGCACGATGTTGAGGACACCGGGAGGCAAGCCGGCGCGTTCGGCGAGATCGGCCAGGATCGATGCTGATAGGGGAGACCAGTCGGCGGGCTTGAGGATCACCGGGTTTCCGGCGGCGAGTGCCGGCGCCAGCTTCCAGGTGGACAACAGCCACGGCGCGTTCCACGGAGTGATGATCACCGCAGGTCCTGCCGGCATTCGATGGACCTCGTTGTCTGTGCCCTTGGATGACCACTTTCGGCCTTCGTATCCGGAGGCCAGATCGGCGTAGTTGCGAAAATTCTCGGCCCCGCGGTGGATCACTCTCGCCTGGAGGCTCTCCAGGAGCATCGCCATATCGGCACACTCCACAGTTGCCAGCTCGTCGACTGTCTCGTCGATGAGGTCGGCTAGTCGGTGAAGATGGGCTGCCCTTTCGGCCGGGGCAAGGGCCGACCATTCCCCGAAGGCGTCAACCGCAGCGGATATTGCAGCATCTGCGGTGAGGGCGTCTCCCCTGGCGACATCAGCGAGTTTCCATTCCCAGTCGAGAGGCGAGCGAACCTCGAAAGTGTTGTCGGATGAGACGCGTTTTCCGCCGATGTAATGGTCGGGCGATACGGCAACGTTTGAGATCTCTACTCGAGAGGATGGCATTTGGCTCCGAGGTCGTCGGGAGGCGAAGGATAAACTGCCACCGCCCATGATTGGAGAAGATGCCACGGCCACTCAGCCATTACGACCCCGAGGTGGTGCTCGATGCCGAAAGGGACATCCGGGCCCGTCTCGGTGATCGTCCCCTCGACTTCGACGCCCTGCTGGCGGTCTCCAACATCTATCGAGCAGCCAATGCCGTCCGCAATCGGATGGAGCGCGAGGTTCTCGACCCATCAAATCTGAGCTGGGGAGGGTTCACGATTCTCTTTGTTCTCTGGGTGTGGGGTGATCGTGAGACAGGCGAGTTGGCAACGGACTGCGGGCTCGCCAAGGGGACCCTCTCGGGGATGATTCAAACACTGGAGAAATCGGGTCTGGTTGGCCGGGCCAAGCACCCAGAGGACGGTCGTCGTGTGATTGTCCGTCTCGAGCCGCCCGGTCTCGAGGTCATCGAATCGGTGTTTCCCCTATTCAACGAGTTCGAGGCACGGCTAACCGAGAATCTGGACATCGAGGAGAAGCATGAGTTGGCTCGTCTTCTCCGCTTGGTGACGGCCACCGCCGACGGTATCCCGCTCGTGGCAGGCCTGGAGAACACCCGGTAGCATCGGTCGTTTGGTGCCTAACGATCTACAGGAGCAGCAGCAATGGGTGAAATAGTCGGTGCGGGCCTGATTAGCCACGCCCCAACGATCATGTTCGAGGAGCCGGCCCGGCGGGAATTGAACGATGGCAAAGAGATCAGCCTCGTGCCCGGCATGATCCGGATCCGCGACGAAGTGCTCGACCGGCTCGATGTGGACACCATCGTGATAGTTGACTCACACTGGTTCACGACAGTCGAACATGTCATCTCGGCGCACGAGCACCGGCGGGGGCACATGACTTCTTCCGAGCTACCAAGGGGGATGGCCGGTATCCCCTACGACTATCCGGGAGACCCCGAGTTCGCAAAGCTCGCAGCCAGCCTCGGAGATGAGTTGGGTACTCCGACTCACGCCTCCGAGGACGATTACCTCCCGGTCTATTACGCCACGATCAATCTGGTTCACTACCTCCATAAGAGCGAGCGGGTCGTCTCGGTGTCGGTCGTCCAAACCGGAGAGCCCGAAGACTTTCTGACCATGGGGGCGGCGATAGGCGAGGCAGCCAGTCGTCTCGACCGGCGCATCGTGGTGCTCGCCTCCGGAGGGATGAGTCACACCTTCTGGCGTCTCAGCCAGATCCCCAAGCACGAAGCTTCGGATCCGGTCCACATCATCACTCCCGAGGCGCGTGCAGCCGATGAGCTCCGTCTCCAGTGGATGAGAGCGGGCGATCACCGTCGGATTGTCCACTCGATGGACGATTACATGCAGTACAACCCTGAGGGGGGTTTCGGACACTTCCTCATGATGCTCGGAGCCATTGGTGGCGCTGATTGCACGGCCACCGGAGAGTTGTTCTCCGACTACGAGAACGCCACCGGAACGGGTCAGGTCCATGTGTGGTTTGAGCAGCCGGAAAGAGGCTGGACCGCCTAACCGGGTACGAGGCCATGGTCGTGCCAGACTTTGACCGTGGTCGCGATGAGAAACTCAAACGGTCTGGTAGACGATCTCGAGCGTCTGGCCTCCGAGCTGGAGACGCAGGATCTGAGATCAGCCAGTTTCACCTCAAGTCGAACCTCCCAGACGCGGGATCGGCTGGTTCGCATCATCAGGGCCTACCTGATTCCGCGTCTCACCAACCCTGACGCCCCGCTGTGCGTTGTTTTTGCCGGACCCACCGGCTCTGGCAAATCGACGCTGGTCAACAGTCTTTCTGGCCTGGAGGTGTCGGAGACCGGCCCCATCCGACCGACGACCAAGAACCCCGTGATCCTCGCTTCCGGCAGAGCACGCCATCACTTCGAGAATGTCGGGGGAGTCGAATGCGAGGTGATAACCGGGAGCGCGCCGATCCTGAACCATATTGGCGTTGTCGACACTCCAGACATCGACTCCACCGCTGTCGAGCACAGGGTGACGGCGGAAAGCCTCATCGATTGCGCCGACATCGTTGTCATGGTCACTTCGGCTCTTCGTTACGCAGACCTGGTGCCGTGGGAAGTCTTGAGACGAGCGATGTCGCGCGGCACTCCCCTCATCTTTGTCCTCAATCGCGTCACCAGTGGCTCCTCGGGCGCCATCACCGACTTCGGATCGCGGCTCTCCGAAGAGGGAGTGGAAGGGGACATCATTGTTGTGCCCGAACACCACGTCGAGGTGGGTAAGCACTCCGTTCCCGCCCTTGCCGTCAGGGAGCTGGGACGACGTCTCGTCGGACTGACAAGAGACAGGGATCGGTATCAGCGTGAGATATTTCAACGGGTGCTCGACTCGACGATCACCCAGATCTCAGAACTGGCCGCACAGGTCGAGAGCGACCGTGAATGGGCCGGAGTCGTCGATGCCGGTATCCGGTTTTCCTTCCATGACAAAGCTCACGACCTGGACATGTCGGGCCTGGTCACCGGGCTCGAGATCTCGGCTGCGCCTCCCGGGGGTCGACTGCGTTCTCGCCGGTGGCGGCGCCTCAATCGTCTGCCAAGCGGGGACCTGGTCGAACTTGAGGCGACTCTTCGCTGCCGGTTGATCACCCTGGTCGAGTCGGATCTGCGGGGCATGATTCTGAGAGATGGAGAGCTCGGCATCATCGGTGGCACTGTCGAAGATGTCGTGCGTGGCACCCATGTGATCACAAGTCAGGCGATCGATGGCTGGCTCGACATGGTGCGTGGCGAGGTAGACGAGGTGAACAAGCGCGACCGCAATCTGGCATCGGCGGTTCTCCTCTCGACTGCACTCGATTCGGGGGATCGGCAGGCGCTCGAGTCTCTGTTCGGGGCCGATGGCGACGTCCTCATCGAGAGACTGCGTCTAGCGCTCTTAGATCGCTTGCAGGTTGTCTATACCCAGACGGCCGACCATCTCTGTGAATCGCTGGCTCCCGTCTCTTACGAGGGGGAAGCGGATGAGCTGGCTGCTCGTCTCACGAGGGTCGTGGCGCGGTCCCATTTCGCCGATGCATGACACGATTGTCGGTCTTCTCGAAAAGGCCGACCTCGCCCTTGCCACCTGTGCCGGCGTAATCGAGGAAGACGCTCTCGAGCCGATGGCTCGCTTGGCAAGTGACGCAAGGGTCCGCATCTCCTACCCGGAGGACATGAGTGTTGTCGCCCTCGTCGGAGGAACCGGCTCAGGCAAGTCCAGTCTCGCCAACGCCATCTGTGACGACGACGTGGCGATGATTGGAGGAGTCCGCCCGACAACGGAAGAGCCACTTGCCATCGCTCATGAGTCTCGAGCCGGCGAGATCGGCGGATACCTCGGTGCTCTCGGGGTCAGTCGCCAGACGGCAGTTCGCATTCCACCATGGCTCTGTCTCATAGACATGCCGGATACCGATAGCGTCGAGATCGAGCATCGTCTCCGGGTCGAACAGCTTCTGCCGCGCCTCGATGTCGTCGTATGGGTGGTGGACCCGGAAAAGTACCGTGATGCAGCACTGCACGACGGCTATCTGAAGCCTCTCAGCGCCTACTCGAAGCAGTTCGTCTTCGTGCTGAATCAGATCGATCGATTGGCGCCGGCCGTGGTCGAGTCTGTGGTTGTCGATCTGGAGACGGCTCTTCGAGAAGACGGGATTGATTCTCCCAGGATCGTCGCGACCGCGGCCCATCCCGGTTCAGGTCCACCGCATGGAATCAACGACCTCGTCGAGGTTCTCGAGGAGACCATCAAGAAGGATCGGGTCTTCGACAAGCTCCTCGTCGACCTCGAACGTGGGTCGATAGGACTGCTTGCGGTCACCGGCGGAACGGGGCTCGACTTCGAGGCGCGGGCTAGGACGGTCCTCGAGACGACGGCCCGTATGGTCGTCGACGGACAAACACGATCGGCCATCGACGAGCTGACCCACTTTCTGGAGGTGATCGCCGGTGAATCGGGATACTCATCCGGGTCGAAGATTCGCCGGATCGCTGCTTCAGCGCCCCTTCATGTTCAGACGGCCGCTGAGAAGGTGAAGACTCCGAGTTCTGCCAAGCGCCGACTCCGGCCTCGAGGGCGGCGGAGGAAAATCGAGACCGCCGGGGCGGACCAGAGAGACACGGTCGGCTCACTGCTCGACGGTCTGGTGATCGACCCGGTTCGCGCCATCCTGACGGCGCGGGCCCGGGCAAACGCGAATCTGACAGACCTGTCCTTGTCGGTGGCGGCAGCCCGGGCAGCGGCAGCTCGTTAGCCTGGCGATCCGATGGAGCCCTGGGTAGAGAACACAATTCGCACGGGCATTGTTGTTGTTGCGTCGTTCATCGCATATCGGATAGCGCGCCGCGCCGGTTACAGACTGGTGAGGAAGATGTCTGGCCGGGGGGAAGAGAGCGAAGCCAGAGCCGAGACACTGTGGCTGGTTGTGCGCCGCATCATCCAGATCGCCATCGTTGTGACAGCGATTCTGGTGATCTTCGCCGTTTGGGACTTCAGCATCGCGCCGTTCCTGGCGGTTGGCACCGTTCTCGCGGCAGCAGTGGGTTTTGGTGCGCAGGATCTGGTGAAAGACATCATTGCCGGGTTCTTCATTCTCGTGGAGGACCAGTTCCACGTGGGGGACACCATCACCATCGCCGGCGTGACAGGCACGGTCGAAGACATCCAGTTGCGCATCACCGTGTTGCGCGACCATGAAGGAAGAGCCCATTTTGTGCCCAACGGTCAGATCACG
>JAUXMQ010000173.1 GCA_030623125.1 Acidimicrobiia bacterium | reverse complement strand
TCGCGGATTTGCCCAAATCGCGTTCCGGAGGCATCACGCGTCGTAAACGAGCTTTTGCACGTGAAGAATGGAGATCCCACCCCCTGGTGCGTTTCCAAAGGGGCTCACTCTCCGCGGCCCGGGATGGCTCTCAGCCCCGACCCAGGGCCCGTCGTGCCCGCACTCTGATGCGCCTCTCCTGATCGCGAGCTGCCTGCCGTGCCGCATCCTCGAGTGATTGCTCGCCCTCGTGGGGATCATGCTCCCTGCGACGTTGCAGCACCCACAGGAAAAGATCCCCTTCGGTGGAGCCCGCCTCGAGTTCGGGCAACCTCTCCCACCGGATCGACTCGACCGCCGGCAGGTATACCCGGTCGTACCAATCTGCTGCGATCTCGTGTGGCTCCAACACCATGCCGCGCTCCATCATCAGGTCGTAGCCGTGGGCTTTGACAACGTCGAGCAACTCGACGAATCGGTGGGGCCGGGTGAAATCGATTCGCGCCATCGGTCGGGAGCGTTCCAGCCCGCTTTGTTGCATGAACCGCCGAGCCTGCTCGATGTAGAAAATCTTCTCGAAATCGACGTTTTCGTCGATCTCAATGTCGGTATGGATCTGGGTCACCTCTGCGTCGATGAACTCGGCGCCCTTCTGTTTGGCTAGCGCCACCCGATGATTGCCGTCTATCACGAAGTAGACGTCATTGACTTGATATACCGAGATCGGCGGGAACCCCAACGTAGGGAATGCTCGCTCGAGGCGTTCCCAGCGCTCTCTGATCTGGGGGGTTCGGGGTAGAAAATCCCGGTCGAAGTCATCAGACCGATCAACTGTTCCGACGATCCTGGCAACCTCGATGGTTTGCAGGCCGGCGTAAGACTGCTGGAAAAGCTGGAGTCGAGCACGCAGGTCGTTGAAGGACAACAGGGGCGCGGACTCGGAGCCTCTTACCACCCTCGTAAGACGGCGATAGGTCTCTTTGCGTTGTGCTTTCGAGAAAGATGACGAGAAGGTCATGGCTCGATCTCCAAGAGACGATGAGGAATCACGTTCACGATGCGAGTACCGCCGATGGTGCGGTCGGGTCGCGGTTTCCCATGTGGGTGGATGTGACCATGGAGCATGAGCTTCGGCTGGAGTTGTTCGATAAGTCGATGGAAAGCCGCAAAGCCACGGTGTGGCCCGTCATCCTCGTCGCCGCAGTCCAGCGGCGGTGAATGAGCAATCACTACGTCGACAGACCTCCGGTCTGCCCATTGGCGAATCCGCACACGCCGTGTCAGTCGGCGCACCCGACGTCGCATCTCAGCCTGGGTGAACTGGTTGTCCCCATCGTTGTAGCGAATCGAGCCTCCCAAGCCGGCTACGCGCAAGCCTGCCTCGTCCTCCCATCGGCCCTCCAGATTGACACAGCCGATGGCAGACGATGGCGACCGTTGGTCGTATTCGGCGGGTAGGTAGGCCGATATGGACCGCCCGCGGGGGGACGGGTCGTGGTTGCCGTGAACGTACAACACCGGCACCTCGGCTGTCGTCCGGAGGAACTCGAGGTAATCGAACGGAAGATCACCACACCCGAGAATGAGATCAGGACGAAGTTCCTTCAACCGGGGCCCATACAGAGCCTGGTCTACCTCATCGGCGACGGCAAGGATCCGAATCATCGAGAGATCAACCCTTTGGAAGGATACGAGAGCGGGCTCATTGTCCGTTGTGCTGATCGGGGCGACTCCAACCCTCGAGAACACCATCGGCCAAATCCCAAAGTGCGGCGACGCTACCCCGATTAGCCGCCGGCACCGGTTTGCTGGTCGCCAAAGATCCGTCACGCATGAAACTGGTCGACCAGCCGCCCGACTCGCGGATCAGCACTTCGCCGGCGAGAGCGTCCCATGCCCGGAGCCCGGATTCGGACAACCCGACCAGCCCCTCGGTGATTCCCCTCTTCGGGACCGATATGCCGCGCCCGCTGATGGTGAGCCTGTGACCCTCCAGCGCCGAGAATGTCTCTGCTCCTTCCGGGTCGCGGATTACGCCCAAGAAAGGGTGACCGGACTCGCCCACGCACGCGATCGACACACACCAACTAGGCAGACCCGAAACGAAGCAGGTGGTGCCATCAATGGGGTCGACAACCCGTCTGACGTGCCCGGCCCCAGCTGGCGGTACATCGCCGCCTTCTTCTTCCCCGAGAAAGCGGCCGAGGGGAAAGGACTCTCCGATACGGCACCGGATCAGACGCTCGGCTGCCAGATCGGCTTCTGTCACCCAGTCGAGAACGCCTTTCGACCTGACATCCAGGTCTTGACGCCCGCGATACGACAAGGCCAACTTCCCGGCCTCAACAGCCAGCTCTTCGGCAAAGATGCGCCGGTCGACGCTATCGACAATCACGAGAAGAAACTCCCGACGACGCGGGCTAACTCACATCCGGGTTGGGCAGCATGAAGTCCTCGCGGATTACCCGTGTCAACTCGTGATAGGAAGCGATGAATGCACGCAGTGTGCGCACCGTGGCCCCGTAGGTATCGAACTCGTCAACGGTCATTCCGTCCTCGTCGTACGCCTTTCGGAACTCGGACACCCGGTCGTACAGCTCGGCAACAATCTCCGGAGGGACGGGATCGTCGATACGCTCCTTCACCTCCACGTTGGAGTTGTTGAAATTCTTTTGCCAACTCGATGGAATGGTGAGAATCACATCGCCACCGATGAACTCCGACCAGTGCAAATGGTGGCGATAGGCCGCCGCAAGCAGACGCGAGCGGTAACCACGCTCCTCGTAGATTCTGAGAGCCTTCTTGAACACTGCCACCCCGGCCCACGGCAGGTATTGGGGGTTCACGGTGATGCCATCTCTATCGGTAACCACTTGGATCCAGTCATCTGTCCGACCCACCATGATCGTCGTAACCGGTGTCATGTTGTCTGTTTCCAGCCCCTCCGCCTCGCGTCGCTGCAACCCGCGGTCGACTGACTCTCCGATTGCAACGGCTTGCGGCACAGTGAAGCTGACCGTGGCGTTGATGTTCACCCCACGGTAAGTTGCCTCCTCGATTGCTGCGATGCCGCGACTGGTTGCCGGCAACTTGACCTGCATATTGGGAGCCAGCGAGTCGTAACGAACCGCTTGGTCCACCATCTTCTCGACATTCCGGTAGTAGGAGGGGTTCGTTTGGATCGACAAGCGTCCCTTCATACCGTTCTCACGCTCGAAGACCGGTAGTAGTAGCTCAGCTCCCTTGAGAGCGATCTCCTCGAAAACCTTGGCCATGACGTCTTCGTCGGACCACGACAGGTTCTCCGCGATCAATTCGTGGATTCGGTCCTCCCACAAGTGTCGTTCCTTTCGAAGGACCTGTTCGACAATGGTCGGATTGCTGGTGGCGCCAACCGCGCCGTGTTCGATTGCATAAGCCAGTTCCTCGACGGAGCACGAGTCATTCCAGAAATCCGTCTTGTAGGCACTGACCGTTTCGTGCAGAGGGCTCTTGTATGTGGTCTCCAGCATTTGCTCACTCCTTGCCGTCACCGGCTCCTTTGTCCGGTTTTCGCTTCGACTCCGACTGTGTTCTGCTATCACGGGCGCGGTGGGCCGCTCGACTCGCGTGCCACCAGTTTTGGCGAGATTACAACGTGGCGGACAGTCGTTCGGTCCGTGCTGATCCTCTCCAATATGAGTTCTGCAGCCATGCGCCCCATATCGTGCCGTGGCTGATCAACCGTCGTCAACCCGGAGCGGTGGCCGGCGGCCAGGGCGGTGTTGTCGTAACCGGCGACCGAGATGTCGCCCGGCACATCCAGTCCCTCGCCATTGAGCACCTCGAGCACGCCGATCGCGGCCAGGTCATTGGCAACAAAAACAGCAGTCGGTAGGAGAGGATC
>JAUXMQ010000240.1 GCA_030623125.1 Acidimicrobiia bacterium | reverse complement strand
CTGGCTGTTCTGGTCGACAAATATCCCCTTGTCTCGATCGAAGACGGGATGTCCGAAGATGATTGGGACGGATGGAAGGCCCTGAACGAGCGTCTGGGCGGGCGGGTCCAGATCATGGGTGATGACCTCTTCGTCACCGATGAGGACCTTCTCCGTCGTGGTATCGCCGAAGATGCCGCCAACGCCATCCTGATCAAGGTCAATCAGATCGGGTCGGTGTCGGAGACCCTCCACACCATGCAACTGGCCGAACGAGCCGGCTACGGGCGAATGGTCAGCCATCGCAGCGGCGAAACCGAAGACACATTCATCTCGCATCTGGCTGTGGCCACCAATGCGGGTCAGATCAAGACGGGTGCCCCGGCGCGCGGGGAGCGAACCGCCAAGTACAACCAACTGCTGAGGATCGAGGAGCTGATGGGCAGCGAGGCGCGTTTCGCCGGTTGGGACACTTTTAGGAGAGGTCGATGACCGTGTTTCGTCGCCCCGGTGCGGCCCTGGCAACACTCCTGTTCCTCGTCATGGGCGCGGCTTTCTTGACCCAGGTGGTTCCGTATCGGCAGATCCTCGACTCACAGCGGCAGGTGAACTCTGCTCGGGCCCAGCTTGCCGCCCTCGAAGAGGACAACGAGGTGCTTGCAGCGGACATTGACGCCCTTCAGACCGATGACGAAGTCGAGAAGCTGGCGCGGGAGAAACTTGGTTATGTCCGGCCCGGTGAAACGGCCTACATCGTCCTCGACCCGCCCGGGGAGGCAACCCGACCCCAGCCGCAGACAGACAACCTCGTGATCCCCGAGGATCGGACCTGGGTCGATGTTCTCTGGGATTTCGTCAGCGGCGCCGACCAGAATCAGTAGACATGACAGACGTTGATGACCGAAAGGTCATCGAAACACAGTTGGGACGTCCCCAGCGCGCCGACTCCGAGGTTGTATCACGATGCCACCTCGGACTGCCCGTCGTGGTGCGGGTTCCAGCGCTGCTCGATGACGGGACGCCTTTTCCGACGCTCTACTGGCTGACCTGCCCTCTCGCTGTGGCCCGCATCGCCCGTCTGGAGAGTTCCGGCGGTGTGAAACGCATGGACACCAGATCCGAATCCGATCCGCAGTTTGCAGAGGATCTGGAGAATGCCAACCGCTCGTATGAGAGGGAGCGGGATGTCCGGGTTCCCCCCGGCGCCGACCCTGCGCCGTCGGGGGGAGTTGGAGGGTCAGCCTCGGGTGTCAAATGCCTCCATGCCCACTATGCCCACACCCGGGCGGGTGGCGACAACCCTGTCGGCAAGCTGGTTCGAGATTGGATTGAGCCTCTGGATTGCACCGAGGAGTGTGTTGTGGGCGGCGACACCAACCCGACCTGGACTCCTCGTCCATGAAGGTCGGTGTCGTCGATATCGGCACCAACTCCATACGTCTTCTCATCACCGACGGTCTCACCGATTTCGGGAGATGGGTGGTAGTGACCGGACTCGGACAGGGCGTCGACAAGTCGGGCAGTCTCTCCGAGGAGGCAATCGAGCGGACAATGACCGTGTTTCGCCGTTTTGGAGACCTAATGGCAGGTGCGGACCTCGAGAGAACAATGGTGATCGCCACATCAGCCTCCCGGGATGCCACCAACACGGAGGCGTTCTTCGATCGCGCCGAAGAGGTTCTTGGCACAAGACCCACGCTGATCAGCGGTCACGAAGAGGCAAGGTTTGCCTATCAGGGCGCCACCGTGAGTCAGGAACTGGCTCCTCCGGTGGTCGTTTCGGACATCGGTGGGGGCAGCTCCGAGTTCGTGACGGCTGCCGACGAGACATCTCTCGACATCGGATCCGTACGGCTAACGGAGAGGGCTCTGGCCACCAGGCCTGCGTCATCCGACGCCCTGGATGACGCCAGGGCTCTCGTCGAGGAGTGTTTCAGTTCGGTGGGCGTGGGAGACATCGGCACTCTCGTCGGCGTGGCCGGCACATGGACGAGTCTCGCCGCGATCGCTCAGGAGTTGCCCGCGTACGACCCGGAGCGGGTTCACGGCTATTACCTCGGTCGGCGTCTCCTGAGTGATGTGACCTCAATGCTCTCTTCGATGACTTTGGCCGAGACGGCGGCTATACCCAGTCTCGATCCGAAGCGAGCACCGGTGATCCTTGCCGGGGGTGTTCTGGCATGCGGAGTGATGAAGGTACTTGACGTCGCACAGATCCGGATCTCGGAGCGGGATACGCTCGATGGTGCGGCCGGCCATCTACTGGCTTTACGCTGATAGAGATCCTCATGGCATCGCCCGGGTGGCGGAACGGTAGACGCGAGGGGCTTAAACCCCCTTGAGCCGAATGCGGCTCGTGTGGGTTCGAAACCCACCCCGGGCACTAGAAAACCCGCAGCAAGTCTGCGGGTTTTCTGGCAGAGGGTCGCGGGACCCGGGCCGGTGGGTGGGGGAGGGGAGAGGAACCGAACCCGGGCCCCACGAAGACGCGGAATAAGACCTTCCTCTCTACGACAAAGGGATATTCTCGACCTCTGGTTCAACCCCGTGGCGGAGTGTACCCCTGTTGTCCTGCTCTCCAATTCATCTAGACAGGTACCGGCTCGTCGTCCTCCTGGGCCGCAGCCATCTCCTCGAATGACATGTCCGGGATCTTCCGTGCCACAAAGAGCGCCCCGATCACGAGGGCAGCTGCCACCATCAGACCCATGCGCAAAGCGGTCAGCTGACCGGCCTCGTATGCATCAACGATGGCTTCGGCCTCGGCGGGAGCCAATGAGGTCTCGGCCAGGGCAGCTTTGAGACCGTCGCTGCTGACAAATTGTATCGAGCCGTTCATTGAGATACCGATCTCGGCGCTGACTTCGTCGGAGATTCTCGGAT
>JAUXMQ010000222.1 GCA_030623125.1 Acidimicrobiia bacterium | reverse complement strand
GGTAGAGGCCTCGCAGCACCTCTGGGCTGGGGTCGGCCGACCATGCCCATCTCAGGGCATTGAGATAAGTCATGTTGTGAGTGACGTCGAGCCAGCCCCACTCGTTGGTGTCGTCTGCATCGAGATCGATGTCGAATCGCCGAAACCGCTCAGCCGCGGCCAGCGAGGTCGCGTCGAGGATCCTGGTTACCGACACCCCCTTGGCCAAAGCGGTGTTGAGGGTCTCAAAGGCATGTGGTGCATCGCCGTCGAGCACCGATCGCATGAAGGGGTCTCTTTGGAATTCGACTCCATTCTGGCGTGCATGGACCTGGATCAGATCCGGGTCGGCCTGATCCCAGGCCTTGAGGAACTTCCTCATATAGGGGAGCCGGTCATACCTGGTGGACAGAACCGTGTTGGGGACGAGCGGACCCAGCACAGTGTCGGCGTGCTCCCAGCCGATCGAGTCGAGCATCTCAAACGACTTCTGGGCGTAGATCATCGGATGGCCGTATCCGAGAAAGTGGTCGGTGATGGCCGAGAGAAGAGCGTGACGGATCCTCTCCGGTGCAACACCGGTGGCGATCAGACCCCGCATCAGTGCCTCGGCCTCATCTTTCTGCTCGTCGTCGACAAGGGAGGGGTAGGCGGCGAGGGCATCCTCAACACTTCCGTACACCTCGACTGGATCTATCGCCTCGGGACGGGGGCGGTAGGGGCGACGCACCTCGGTCTGTGAGATCACCGACATCCCCTGCACCACCGGAAGGGCTTGTAGCTCGCCTTCGAAAAGGGACGCAAGGTTGAGACAGTCGGTGAGAGTCGCCAGGGAATGGTTCCACCCGTATTCCATTCGGGGAGCACCAAAGTTGACGCCTTCCTTGACCACTTCCGCCAGCGGAGTTCCTATCTCCCGGAGACGCATCGTGTCCCGGGCCATGCGTCCAATGTCAACCTCTCCCAAAGCCTCGATGAGGCTCTGGAAAAGTTGGGGTGCGATCACTTCGGCAGACGGGTCGGTGACATCCACCATCACCTGCCCTCCCCGCACCTCGACCGGGTAGGACCGGACCGCCTCACCACCGAAGCTGCAAAAGCCGCCCTCATCGAGTTCGAATTTCCAGTTGTGCCAAGCACAGGTGAGCGTCTCCTGCTTGACGTCTCCTTGCAGAAGCGCATAACCCTGATGCGGGCATCGATTGTCGACGGCGTAGATCGCCTGCTCGGTGCGGAACACGGCAATCCTCTTGTCGTAGTGACGAAGCAGCTTTCGGCCTCCGATTGGGAGAGCATCGATGGTTGCTGCCGTCACCCAGTTTCCGGTCGTGGTTGTCATGATGACGAAAAACCTACAACTTCAAGTTAACTTGAAGTCAAGAGGGTATTATGGACTCATGGAGTGGCTGACAATCGGTGATCTTGCAATCCGTTCGGGCGTGGCCACTTCGGCTCTCCGGTTCTACGAGACCAAAGGGCTGATCCGGTCTGAGCGGACCGACGGCAACCAGCGGCGATACCTCCGCGCAACTCTCCGACGTGTTGCCCTGATCCGGGCCGGCCAGGAATTGGGTCTGTCGCTTGCCGAGCTGGCGGATGCATTGGAGACGCTCCCCCATGACAGGACCCCAACCAAGACAGACTGGAAAAGACTCTCGCGCACATGGCGACAACGACTCGATAGCCAGATCGCCGAGCTGATCGCCTTACGCGATGAGCTCACTGACTGCATCGGGTGTGGTTGTCTCTCGCTGAAGTCATGTGCCATCTTCAACCCCGGCGACGCTGCCTCGAGCCTGGGTACAGGGCCCCGCTATCTGCTGGGTGACACGTCTGAGGAGTTCGTCAAGACCTGAGTGCCGCCACACCCTCACACCACCACAAAGCAGCTCGACAAGATGCACGCGGGGCAGGTCTAGCCTGCGGCCGCGATGAGTATCTTCGAAGACGTCACCGCCGCCATCGGCAACACCCCGCTTGTCCGGCTCTCTCGAATACACCGGGCCGGAAACCTCGTGGCGAAGCTGGAATACGCCAACCCGGGTGGCTCCATCAAGGAACGGATCGCAGTCACCATGATCGACCAGGCGGAGGCGGACGGTCTTCTCGAGCCGGGTGGCACCATCGTCGAGCCGACGTCAGGAAACACGGGAGTCGGGCTGGCGCTCGTCGGCGCCGTTCGCGGGTATCGAGTCATCTGCACCGTGCCGGACAAGGTGTCCATTGAGAAACAGGATCTACTAAGGGCCTATGGGGTGGAAGTGATAGTCACACCGACTGATCTCCTCCCCGACCACCCTGACTCGTACTACGGCGTCGCCTCTCGATTGGTCGATGAGATCGAAGGCGCCTTCCAGCCCAACCAGTATTTCAACATGGCCAACCCCAAGGCTCATTATGAGATGACCGGTCCGGAGATATGGAGCCAGACCGAGGGACAGGTAGACGTTTTTGTCACCGGTGTGGGAACCGGCGGAACCATCAGTGGGGCCGGGCGGTATCTGAAGGAGCAGAAGCCGTCGATCGAGGTGGTCGGCGCCGCTCCCGCAGGGTCCATCTACACAAGGGGACCCGAAGGCGAGCTTCACCAGTACCTCGTTGAGGGTGTAGGCGAGGATTTCTACCCCGAAACGGTCGAACTGGAGGTCATCGACAGGTTCATCGAGATCTCCGACGCCGATTCCTTCGCAATGGCCCGGCGGCTTGCACAGAGAGAAGGTGTCTTGACCGGAGGATCGGGGGGAATGGCAGTGGAGGCCGCTCTGAGAGTGGCCGCCGAAGACACCGTCAGGCTGGTAGTCGTGATCATCCCCGATTCTGGGCGGGGCTATCTGTCCAAGATCTTCAACGACCAATGGATGCTCGAACACGGATTCGACGTCTGATAAATGGAGAGCCCCCGCTTTCTAGGACGAGGGCTCTCACGAACTCAATTTTGGCGTTTCTCGACGTGCGCCACGGTGGACGAAATCCGTGATAGCCAGAACCGGGTGGTCCGAGTTTGAAGTCGCCACCAGTCCCTGACCGGGACGAGCAGCACTAGCGGTCAGCGCCGCTC
>JAUXMQ010000260.1 GCA_030623125.1 Acidimicrobiia bacterium | reverse complement strand
GCTCTGACCAGGCGTTACGTTTCCCAAACAGGCGGTTTCCTAAACCGGGTGTCGGAGGTTCGAGTCCTCCCGAGGGCGCTGGCGCCGAGCCCGTCTCGGGGGCTGTCGCGTGGCGCTGACAACCCACCGAGAGGGGTAAGACCCGAGTGGGCCCTGAGCTACTCGCCGCCTTCCTTCAGTTCGATATCACGACGCGAATAGCCGTCGCCATCGGTGTCCGAATCAGAGAGATTGGCGATGGCCTTCTCCGCAAGATCCGTCCGATAGGCATCGTCCGAAACATTCACACCCTGAAGATCGGAGATTTCCGCCGTGGCTATCTCGACCGTCTGGTTCCAGAGATTGGCATTCATGACACCAATGCCATTGGTCGCCGGGAAGATCAGGCCCAGAATCTCGTTCAACTGCCACTCCTGATGGCCCGCCGGCAAGGTGGATCCATTGTCGAGAACTACGTCGACACAGTCGTCGAAGTTGTCCAAGCAGTGAATCCACCCTTGGAACGATGCGGTGAGGAACCGGACGGCGATGTCCTCGTTGCCCGCCTCTGCAATCCATTCAGCATTGACCCAAACCGCGTCCTGGAGCATTGCCGTTCCGACATCGTTGAAGTCGATGACGTTCAGATCTTCAGGCTGGTACAGCTCACCGGTATCGGGGTTGATCGTTTCCAACACCTGGGCGTACTCGTTGTAGATCATCGCCTCGGCGGCGTCGATCTCCTCGTTGAGCAGGGCATTCATGGTGAAGTCCTGACCGACCAATTCGACATCCTCAACACCGAACTTGGAGATAGCCGCGGTCAACTCGAACTCGTTGCCGAAGCCCCAGTTCCCGACTTTCTTCCCGGCCCAGTCCGCGGGAGTTTCGATACCGGAGTCGGCGAACGAGACCTCGAGAGTGCCCGAGCGTTCGAACACCTGGGCGATGTTGACGATGTCGGCGCCCCCCTCGCGGGAAACCAGGGCCTTGGGCACCCAGGCCAAACCGAACTCGGCGCCACCGGTAGCGAGAACCTGCTGGGGAACAATGTCGACCCCACCTTCGAGGATCTCGACATCGAGACACTGGTCGGCGTAGAAGCCGTTGTCGAGGGCGACGTAGTAGCCGGCGAACTGAGACTGGGCGAACCACTGCAGTTGCAGAGTCACCTCGTCAACCTCATCACATCCCTCGGCGCCTGCTCCCCCGTCGTCACCACCACAAGCTGCCACGACCATTGCAAAAGCGGCAAGCCCGAAGACGTATCGTCCCCATGCCGTCGACTTCATCCGTTCCTCCTTATCGAATTCGAAGGTGAACCATATCCGGGGACCCGTCCGATTGGCGCAGAGTGGGAAAAACCTTCCTATTCCCTGGTTCGGAGCGACACATGCCACGGCATGAACAGGCGCTCTGCGCCGAGAATCAACACATAGAAGGTCACACCGAGAATCGAAGCCACCAGGATCGCCGCCCAGGCATCAGGGAACTGAAAGAGATTCGCCCGATTGATGATGTACTGGCCGAGAACGTCCTGAGGGCCTCCGAAGTACTCGGCAACGATCGCGGCAATCAACGACAGTGCACTGGCGACCTTGAGGGAGGCAAAGAGGAACGGAAGGGCATGAGGGATCCTCACCCGACGCATCGTCTCGGTCGGAGTGGCAGCCACCGACCGCATCAACTCGAGCTCAGATGGATCAACCTCCAGCAAACCCCGCGTGGTGTTGATCATCACCGGAAAGTAGACCACCACCGCAACCACAGCCATCTTCGAGAGGGGACTTGTGATGGAGAACCAGTTATTGAAGATGGGAGCCAATGCAACAATTGGTGTGGCGTTGGCCGCGATTGCAATGGGAAGCATGCCTTCCCGAAAACCCACCCAGCGTGCCGCCGCCAACGAGGTGAGCAGGGCAGCCGACACCCCGATGACAAAGCCGCCCACGGCTTCGAAGAGGGTCTTGAACCCGGCGCCCCACACCACATCCCACGTCTCGATGAAGCTCGAGATGATCTCGCTCGGCTTGGGCAACACAAACGTCTCGATACCAAAGAGACGCGTGAGCCCTTCCCAAAGGAGGATCACCACGAGAAAAGACACCAACGCAGGCAGGTACTTGCCACCAAATTCCCGTATCGCCGCAGGCGTTCGACCACCGACAGGAACATCCCCCTCGAAAGCGCTCAGAACATCCGTCTCGTGACTCTCCCGAATGATGCGGTCGCGCTCGGTCATGACTCTCCCCTGCGCAGCGCCTCGCGGACCTCGGTGATCAGCTCGAAGTATCGGGGGCTCTCACGGGTACTCAGATCGCGTTCGGGTGGCAGGTCGATAGCGATTTCAGTGCTGATCCTTCCCGGTCGCGGTGTCATCACCAGAACCCTCCTGGAGAGATACACGGCTTCGGGTTTCGAGTGGGTGACGAACTCCACCGAAATAACGGTCTCCCCCCAGAGTCTGAGCACCTCTTGCTGCATCAGCTCTCGGGTCATCTCGTCAAGTGCTCCAAAAGGCTCGTCCATCAACAACCGCGAAGGCTGAACCGCAAGAGCCCGGGCAATCGCCACCCGCTGCTGCATGCCGCCCGAGAGTTGCCAGGGATAGT
>JAUXMQ010000131.1 GCA_030623125.1 Acidimicrobiia bacterium | reverse complement strand
GTTGAAGTGCCCCTGACTGACACCCTGCATGTAGAGATTCGCCATCTCCGACGAGAGCTCACCGTGGGAGGCAGCAATCCGCTCCTGGGCCTCGGCGCTCATACGGCCGGCGTCACGATGGAGGATCACGCCGAACACTCTGTCGGTCGCCACGAACTCCACCGTTCGCGCCGCCAACTCGGCAAGACGACCGGGAATTGATAGTTCGTCGGGGACAGATTCGATGACACCTGCCAGCACAATGGGCAGTTCTTCCTCGACGAGCGAGGCGATGACATCGTCTCTATCGGAGAAATAGTCGTAGAAGGTGGTTCGGCCAACACCGGCGGCAAGGGCAACCTCCCCAAGCGAGATGTCGGCTGTCCCGGTATCGTCGATCAGATCCCGCGCCGCCTGGAGCAAGGCACTACGCGTCAACGCCTTGTGCTCGTCAATCGATGCGGCTCGGATGCGGGGCATATAGGAAGGCTATCCGGCCTGACGGCCCATGTATTCCCGACACCTCGTCGGTAACACGCCTAACTTGTCCCTCCAGGAGGTATTGATGGCCGAAGAACAAGCAGAATCCGCCGAAATCCAGGTTCGCGTGGCCAGAGGGCGACCTCTGACCGGAGCAATTCTCGGCACCCTCATCGGACTTGCCGTGGCAGTCCTGCTTCAGCAGCAAGGATTCTGGCCACTAGACAAGATCACCGTGTTCTTGATGCCGGCGGTGATCGGGGTCATTGGACTGGTACTGCTGAGTGTCAAGCGCGTAGGCGCACCAGGGCCGATGATCGTTGCTTTCATCATCCTCATCCCGATGGCCGCCTGGGGTGCAACTGGGCTCGGCACCGTCAATGAGGTCGGCCAACTCAACGGTGGGTGCGAGGTCCAGGCACAAACGTCGGTCCCGGATGCCACCAATGTCACCGACACCAGCAAGCAGGACCCGTTCTTGATCGACCCCCACGGCAGCCTGCAATGGGCAGCCACCTCACCGGTCGTTTTCGATGACTACCCGTGGACGATCTGGGTCGAGATCGGAGGAGCACAGATCACACTCGACTCGGAGACCTCCGAAAACAACGACGGTGGTAGCCAGATCAACAACGGCGATGTGGGCAACGTCACTGAGTACGCCGAGTCACGTGGCATCGACATATCGCAGTTGCGGGGTGTGTACAAGGTTGGTGGTGACGCCGCCGACACCTGCGATGGATTCGGCTTCGTCAAGCTGATCGCCGAGCCCTTGGAGACCATCATCGCCAAGATCGCCGCGGCTCTGGCTGCGCTTTTGACGATCCTTCTGCTGATCATCGCCTTCACCGGACGCACTCGTCCCGTAGAGGTGCCCGTCGACACTGCCGGTGGCGAGGGTTCTGATGCTGCTACCGCTGCGGGCGTGGCTGGCGTTGCTGCCGCTGCGGGGGTTTCGAGCGAGGACGACGACGAGAGCGACACCGTGGAAAGCTACGAGCCAGGCGCCGAGGATCTCCCCGAAAGGGATGATCTGGCCTAGCTCGTTTTGTCAGGACCGGGTCATACCGCGACAATCGTGGTGTGACCCAAGGTCCTCTGAGTCTCGCCCAAGACCTCGTCGCCGATTGGAAGGACCAAGCGGCCTGCGGGGGATACCCCAACGCCCTCTTCTTCCCTGGCCCGGAGGCACCATCGAGAGCGGTGGAACGTGCCCGAGCAGTCTGCGGGGTCTGCCGGGTCGCCGAGAATTGTCTCGAGTACGCCTTCGAATCCAACCAACGTTCCGGTATCTGGGCCGGCACCACCGAGGACGAGCGAAAGTCCCTTCGTCGCAAGTGGCTTGCTGCCCGACGTCGCAGCGCTTAGCGGCCAACGGAACGCGAGAGCGATGAGCAAACAGGCCGAATACGTGCTGAGAACTGTCGAGGAGCGGGGTATCCGCTTTGTCAGGCTCTGGTTCACCGACGTTCAAGGGTTTCTCAAGTCCGTCTCCATCAGTCCGACCGAGCTCGAGGTTGCCTTCGAGGAGGGAATGACCTTCGATGGGTCGTCAATCGACGGGTACGCACGGATACAGGAAGCTGACATGCTCGCCCAGCCCGATCCGTCGACCTTCGCCGTGTTGCCATGGCGATCGGAGCAGCAGGTCGCCCGGATGTTTTGCGACATCTACACACCCGACGGCGAGCCGTTCTCTGGAGATCCGCGCATCGTCCTCAAGCGAAACCTGGAACGCGCATCAGAGATGGGTTACACCTTCTACACGGCTCCCGAACTCGAGTTCTTCTATTTCGAAGATGATGGGCCCAACCCCCAGGTGCTGGATCGCGGCGGCTACTTCGACCTGACGCCGCTCGACGTTGCCCAGGAGTACAGAAGAAAGACGATCAACGCCCTGGAGCAATTGGGCATCCCGATCGAGCATTCCCACCACGAAGTGGCTCCAAGCCAGCACGAGATCATCGCGCGCTACACCGATGCGCTGACCATGGCCGACAACATCATGACTTCCCGACTGACGGTGAAGGAGGTGGCCCTTCAGAGTGGCATCTACGCGACGTTCATGCCCAAGCCACTCGAGGATTTCGACGGTTCGGGTATGCACCTCCACGTCTCGTTGTTCGAAGGCGACGTGAATGCCTTTCATGAGCCGGGAACCCAGGGCGCCTTGTCAAAGGTGGGCCAGGCATTCATCGCAGGCCTGCTCCGTCATGCAGCAGAGTTGACTGCCGTGACGAACCAGTGGGTCAACTCGTACAAGCGCCTCGTGGCAGGCTTCGACGCTCCGATCTACATTTCGTGGGCACGAAACAACCAGTCCTCCCTGGTCAGGGTGCCATCGGTCAAGAAAGGGAAGCCGTCTTCGGTGAGAGTCGAGTACCGGGCAGCCGACGCTGCGTGTAACCCCTACCTAGCGCTTTCCGTGATCCTCGCTGCCGGCCTTGCGGGCATTCGGGAGGGTTACGAACTTCCCCCCGAGGTAGCGGCCGACGTCAAACGTCTCACTGCAGCCGAGCGAGCGGCAGCCGGTGCCAAAAGACTGCCGGAGACTCTGTCCGAGGCACTCGACCTTCTCGAACAATCCGACCTCGTCGCCGAGGCGCTCGGTGAACACGTTTTTGATTGGTTTCTCCGCAACAAGAGAGCCGAGTGGGACCGGTATCAGCACCACGTCTCAGGATTCGAGCTCGACACCTATCTGCCGATCCTGTGATAGCAGCGGTGTTCCCGGAAGGCTGGTCTGAGGACCTCGCCGACGGGCTGACACTGGCGGGAGTCACCGCCACGCCGCTGACGGAGCTCACACCGGAAGATCCGTCGTTGCACGAGGCCGACGTCCTGATCGTGGAGTTGGGCCCGCAACCAATGCGGCGGCTGCGAGAAGTGAGTCGTATCTCGGAGGTCGTCGGGTTGCCCACCCTGCTGCTCGCCGCGCCGGAGCAGATGGCCCTTTTCGAAAGCGCTGTCGGCATCACCGATTTCGCTGTCACCCCGATCGAACCCGTCGAGTTCCGTCTCCGGCTTCATCGTCTCCACCGCAGCGAGTCGTCGGACGAGGTTCTGCGGTTCAAGGATCTCGTCCTCAATCCTCTCAACTACCAGGCGGCTCTGGCGGACGAGCCAATGGACCTGACCTTCATGGAGTACGAGTTGCTTCGCTTCCTGATGGGGAACCAGGTACGGGTCTGGTCCAGGGCACAGCTTCTTTCGAAAGTGTGGGGCTACGACTACTACGGCGGCGCCCGCACGGTTGATGTCCACGTCCGACGTCTCCGCGCCAAACTCGGTGAGGAGCGCGCCTCCTGGATCACCACCGTCCGATCGGTCGGGTACCGCTTCGGGTAAGCAAGCGTGTGCAGGTAAGTGGACCTGGTCTACCTGTCCGCACACGCTAAGGGGGTTGAATCGGGGATTGCATGGCCGTATTCGTCGTATGTGGAATCGGCTCGACCTCTCGACGTCCTAGTGGCGCGCCAGCGGGGCGTGGTCTCCAGGTCGCAGGCGCGTGATCTGGGTATGACCAGGGCCCAGATACAACACCGCCTCACATCTGGCGCTTGGACGAGACTCGCCACCAGCGTCTACGCGGTTGCGTCCTCTCCGCCCACTTGGGAACGCCAACTTCGGGCCGCTTTACTTGGCCACCCCGAAAGTGTTGCCGCTGGACGGTCGGCAGCAAACTTGCTCGGAATCGACGGCTTCCGACCTAGCCGGCCCGAGATACTGATGCCCTTCGATGGCAACGGGCGTTCCGATATTGCTCGAGTGATCAGAAGCCGGCACTTTGACCAGATCTCAACGAAACCCGTGCGCGACTTTGTGGTCACCACAGTGGCCGAGACGATCCTCACTCTGTCCCTCAGGGAGCATCCCGGGACAGTCGAGCGAATCATCGATAGCCAGCTGGCGCGGCGAACACTGAGCATCGAAGATTTCCACCCGATTCTCGAGCGCCTCGAGTACGCCCGGCAGCCGGGTCTTCCCTCTCTCCGAAGGGCCCTCGCAATGAGGTCGGCCGACTTCTACCAACCTCCCACAACTGAGTTGGAGAGGATGCTCTTCCGGCTTCTCGACCACCCGGACCTGCCTCCCTACCGGGCTCAGGCTCCTTTCGAATACGAGGCACTCGACGCAACCGTCGATGCCTATATCGAGACGTGGCGAATGATCGTTGAG
>JAUXMQ010000153.1 GCA_030623125.1 Acidimicrobiia bacterium | reverse complement strand
GTCCGTCAGTTCCTTGCTACCCCTGGTCTTGTGTCGCATCATGGTTAGCTCCTTTGGAACAGTTGCTCACTGGTATCGACTGGAGGACCCGCCCGACTTGGGGGCTAATGACAACTCACTCCGGATGACTAGTCCTTTGGATGCAGTGTTCAGGCCTTCTCTACCGCTCTTTGAACGTTGGTGACGATGACGTCCTTTTTCACCAGGCCAGACTGTCGCCACCTCTGATGCAGACCGTTGCCTTGTGGGGTCAGGAGCACGAAGGTCGGCGTGGATCGCACCTTGAACTTTGAGAAGAGGTCCGGAACCTTTTCGAGGTTGGCCTTGACCACAATGGCCTCCTCCTGGAATTCATCGGCGACCTCGTTGACGATGCCGTCCATGATCTGACAAGGTGAACATCCGTATTTCATGAAGTCGACCAGAACCGGCTTCCCCTCCGTGAGAAGCTGCTCGAACTCGCCAGACGAGCTGAGTTGTGGCGCCTTGTGGCGCTTTTTGAAGATTCCCATCGTTCCTATTGTCGCGTCCTGAGAGAGAACCTCGAATCGATTGTCCGTCTTCCGGCTTATTCTTCTTCCCGATGACTGAGGTAACCGATCAGTTTGAGCGCCGGGTCAGAGATCTTCGAATCTCGGTCACCGATCGATGCAACTTCCGGTGCACCTATTGCATGCCCAAGGAGGTGTTCGGGCCCGATCACGTCTTTCTGCCCCGGGATCAGTTGCTCACCTTTGAGGAGATCACTTCGGTGGTCCGGACGTTTGTCTCCCGCGGCGTCAACAAGGTCCGGATAACGGGCGGTGAACCGTTGTTGCGCAAACAGATAGAGGTACTCGTGGCCGCTCTAGCGGCAGTTGATGGCGTTGAGGATCTGACCTTGACCACCAACGCCTCTCTGCTGGCACGCAAGGCCCGGGGTCTGGCCGAGGCCGGGCTTGATCGGGTCACTGTCAGCCTCGATGCGATGGATGACCCCACATTTCAGAGAATGAACGATGTGGGCTTCCCTGTCGCCACCGTTCTCGAGGCTATCGACGCAGCTGCCGGGGCCGGGCTCGGGCCGGTGAAGGTCAACTGTGTGGTCCAACGCGGTGTCAACGAGCACGCGGTCATCGAGATGGCCGAATACTTCAAGGGGACCGGCCACATAGTGAGGTTCATCGAATTCATGGACGTGGGGAATACCAACGGTTGGCGTCTTGATGACGTAGTCCCGGCGTCGGAGATCATCGAGACGATCAACTCGGTTCATCCCGTCGAGCCGGTAACGGCCAACTATCCCGGTGAGGTGGCCAATCGCTTCCGCTATCGCGACGGCAAGGGCGAGGTGGGTGTGATCGCATCGGTCACCAAACCATTCTGTGGGGCGTGCACCAGGGCGCGGGTGTCGGCGGAGGGCGTGTTGTATACGTGTCTGTTTGCCTCGTCCGGCACAAGTCTCCGGGATGCTCTCCGGTCTGGAGTCGATGTGGGTGAGGTCATCGACGAGATCTGGACCAAACGCGACGATCGCTACTCCGAAATCCGTTCCTCGAAGACATCCCGCATCGGCACTCCCGTCGAAATGTCCTACATCGGCGGCTAATAACGCGAACCTCAGGTTCGCGAATGGTGGCCGCGTCGACCGCTTCGAGAGCGGCCCGAGGCAACTCGATAGCCGGCCCAGATCAGGGTGACGGCGATGAGAAGAGACAGGGCAAACCCGCTGGCCTCACCCAGAGCCAGACTCGTGCCGCGCCAGGCCGCTGCGAATGTCCCTGCAAGGATCAGCGCATTCCCCCAGACGATGTTCCGGTCCTTTCTCCAGAACCGAACGAGACTGACCAGGGCGAGAATGATCAGAATCGTCGCTCCCACCGCACCACCGATGATGGCGAACAGTCGAGGTCCGAAACCGGTCTCGAATATGTCGTGAGGGATTCCACTGTCCGGTAGAGACTGCTGGAGCGGAACTGTCAGAGTGAGGGTCATGGCGATGGCAGTGAAGGCACCGAGTGTGATCGTCATCACATGCCCCGAGCGTCTCCCGACAACGAGGAACAGCGAGCCGAGGGCCAGGAACGGGATGTTGAGAACGGCGCCGAAAAGAAAGAACGTTCTGTAGACAGGCCCCGTCCACCCGGCTGTGACACCGATGAACAGCGCCCATGTGGCAGCGGCAAACATGGTCATGCCGGTGGCATACGCCGCGATGTGGGGCCTTGGACGCCGGCGGTAACCCCTCCAGAGATCGAATGCGAAGAGACTCGCTGCGGCGGCCGCGACAAACGAAAGGACCGACTCCATTGGCTTCGACTTTAGGTGCGGCCCGGATACACCCTGGCGTGGATCGCCTTTGCCCGGATGCGGTCTCCGGGCTGATAGCTGGGTCTCGGGCCGATGCGGGACCGGATTCTCCCGCCACCGTTGAGCGCGATCGTCACCAATTGATCATGACCGAAAAACTCCGTACGGACAACGACGGCGTTTGGAGTCTCTCCAATTGACAACTGAACATCCTCGGGACGCAACACCACCACGGCCGGGCCCTTCAGATCAGTCTTGAATCGTCCAACGGCCGTCTCGGCGTAGCCGCGATGACCGGTCGTCGTGAGAACATCGGCGTCGCCGAGGAAATCGGCGATCCATGGATCAGAAGGCTTGGTGTACAGCTCGGCAGGCGAATCGACCTGGACGACACGGCCCTTGAACATGACTGCTACCAGGTCAGACGTGGCGAGCGCCTCCTCCTGGTCGTGAGTGACCAGGACCGCGGTGGTCCGCGTCTCCGTGAGGATCAGGCGTAACTCGCGTCGAACCCGGTCCCGCAGATTGGCGTCGAGGTTGGAGAAGGGCTCGTCGAGCAAGATGACGTCAGGCTCGGGCGCCAATGCCCGAGCGAGGGCCACCCGCTGCTGCTGGCCTCCGGAGAGCTCGTTGGGCATTCGATCACCAAGCCCCGTGAGACCGACTAGTTCCAGGACCTCGCCAACCCGGGTATCTGCCGTGCTTCGTGGCAGGCCATACGCGACATTTCCCATGACAGTCTTGTGCGGAAAGAGGGCGTAGTCCTGAAAGACCATTCCGACTCGCCGCTTCTCGGGTGGGACAAAGACGCCGGGGCCGAGTACCTGACGCCCATGAATCTCCACGGTTCCAGTTGCTTGCTCAAATCCGGCGATCACCCTGAGCGCCGTAGTCTTTCCACATCCAGAGGGTCCGAGCAGTGTGAGCAGGCTTCCTTCCCAGATGTCGAGGCTGAACTGGTCCAGGGCTACGACCTCGTCGTAGGTCTTGGACAGGCCCCGGGCCCGGATAGTGAGTCTGTCAGTCGCTGAGGTCACGATATGTAAGGGCCAAGAGTGGCACGATCGATACGGTTAAGAGAGCCAAGCTGGCAGCACTCGCCCTTGTATAGAAGCCCTCACCGGTGCTGCTCCAGATCCGGATGGCGAGAGTCTCGAAGCCGTTGGGTCGAAGCAGCAGAGTTGCGGGGAGTTCCTTCATCACGGAAAGAAAGACCAGGGCGGCGCCGGCAGCCAGGCCCGGACTGACAAGCGGCACCGTGACGCGGCGGAGTGTCTGCAACGGCCCCCGACCCAGCCCTCGTGACGCGTCCTCCAAAACCGGACTGACGCGTCTCAACGAATCCTGAACGGTGGACACGGATTGGGCCAGGAACATGGCCACGTATGTGAGCACCAGCAAGAAGACTGATTGATAGAGAGGCCTGGCCCATGTCAGGGCGAAACCAACGACGGCGATGCCGACAGTGATGTGGGGAAGGGAGTAGATGGCCCAGGTCGCCGACTCGACCGCACCCGAGAGCCTGGCCCTCTTCCACGTCGTGACCATGGCCACGGGTAGGGCTGCAAGAGCTGCCAGTCCGGCGGCTGCAACGGATACACCCATCGACCTCACCGTTTCATCCCAGAAGGTGCCGAGCTCGATACCCCCAGATAGGCCACGGATCAGCCAGAAGAGCAGTACCGAAATAGGGATTACCAGGGAGAGGAATGCGAAGGCCGCGAGAAACCCTATGGACAGACCCCTCGCCCATCCTCTTATTCCGAGCAACCTGCGCACTCTTCCAGTCCGTGTCATCGTGTACCCGGCACGAGATCGGCTCCTGCGCTCGATGAACAGGAT